>JBFYTD010000483.1:0-2990 GCA_041300885.1 Anaerolineae bacterium
TCCAGCGGCCATGGTTGGCATCCGGCTGGCCGGCCTGGCTCAACGCAGCCTGCCAGCCGCGCTCGGCGAGAAAACCGACAGGGTCCTCCATGGTGCCGAGCCAGGGCGCGCCGGCTTGAGCCTGCATCTCGACCCAGGGCCGGGTCAGCGGGAAGGTCAGCGTGATGGCGTTGACAATGTCGAAGCCCAACCAACTGCCCGGCGCAGCCAGGCTCGTAACTCGGTCCAGTATTTGCGTGGCGCTGTCGTTGGGCAGGTAGAAGAGAAACCCTTCCAACAGCCAGACGGAGGGCTGGTGTGGATCAAAACCGGCATCAATCAGCGCCGCCGGCCAGGGACCGGTGAGGTCGATCGCCATAATGCGCCTGGCGCAGGCCGGCTGCGCGCTCGCAGCGGATAAAACCCGCTCCTTGTGCTGCAAGACTGCCGGCTGATCCAACTCGAAGAGCTGTACCCCCGCTGGCCAAGCCAGGCGAAAGCCGCGCGTGTCCAGACCTGCGGCCAGCAGCACCACCTGGCGTATGCCGTTCTGCCGGGTGACGCGCGTCAAGAAATCGTCGAAATAGCGCGTGCGCAACACGATGGGGACCGTGCTCGCTTCCGGCCGCTGTGCGATCCAATCCATGCCTGGCTGGCCGGCCAGTTCAGTCGCCCAGGGATCGTCGAACAGGCGATCGGGCCGCGCGCGCTCGCGGGCGCGCACGGCCGCGGTCCATTGCGCGGTCGACGCCAACGACTGATCAAGGCCAACTGGTTCTGTCACTTTCTGTTGCTCCTTGTTTAACGGTCTCAGTTTGCAGCTTTCCACTGCCAGCCCAGCCGCCATGAGCTATGATCACACCACAAAGACCTCGAATGTCACACTTCCCTAAGGCGCCACCTGCGAACCGTGACACTCGACACCTGGCACTTGACACTCAGCTTCGATCACCACAACTCAAACGGCCGCCAGGGCGCGGTGAGCGAAGCGGTGAGATCAAGCGAGGGGGTGCGCGGCGTGCGGTAGATCAACACCATCTCGTCATCGGGCGTGCCTTCCAGCGCGCCGTCCTGCTCGATCCACAGCGGCCCCTGCCAGTGCTCCCAGCCGAGTTTGGCGTACCACTCGGGCACGGCCGGCGACAGCGCGCCCAGATCGTAGCCGCCGATCTCGGCCTGCAAGCGCCGCATGACGGCCGCGCCGTAGCCGCGCTGGCGATAATCGGCGTGCGTGGCCACGCCCTCGACGTAGGCCGAGTTGAGCCAGGGACCATCGCCCACTCGCAGCGGCCGGTCCAGCCACAGTGCATGGGCGACAAGCTGGCCGTCCACGTAGCCCAGCACGTGGACGCGGTCGGGGCAGAGGTTCATGTAGTAGGCATAATCCAGCTCGAAGACCTCGGAGCACAGCGCGATGACCGCATTCGACTGATCGGTCGTCATGGCGCTGCAAGGGATGGTTAATAGTCGGCAACTCATGGGCGGATCTCCGGCTCGTCCCGGACGCGCGGCGCGACCACCAGCGCCAGGTAGATCATCCAGAGGATCAAGCCGATGTGGAGCACGTCGTTTTCCGAGAACCAACGCCCCTGCGCCCACAGCGTCTGCGTCAGCCCGGACAGCAGATAGACGAAGTACGCAGCCATGGTCAGGGCCAGCCAGGCCCATGCGCCCAGCAGCGCAAGATCCATGGGGTTGCGCTGCTGGTAGTAGCGCCAGCCGTTCAGGCTGAAGAAGATTAGAATACTGGGCGCGGCTGCCAGGATCAGCAGCTCGAAGGAGATCAGGAACTTGATCGGAACGAATGCTCCGATCAAAACGGCGATCACGTACAGGACAAGGTTGATCAGCGCATAGAGCGACAGGGCCGTGCGCAGCTTGCCGGTCGCACATGAGTGGGCCTGGGCCATCACCATGGCGTCGATGCTGGCCACGGAGAGGACCAGGTAGATGAGCTCCCACCAACTGGTCCAAACGCAGACCTCGCGCCCTACGCATTTTATCTGATAGCTGAACGCCTCGTAGCTGGTGCCGGCCAGCAGGGCGCCGATGCCCCAGAGCAACAGCGCAATGCCCCACCACAGGCGCGAGACCTGGCCGTGGCGGATGCGCAGGAAATACAGGCCAACGCCAATGGTCACGAAGCCCAGCAGAAAGACGATGGCCGACGTGCTGGGCTGCACCAGGATCAGATCCTGCCCGGCGACGGGGATCCGGGCGACAGGCTGGATGGCCAGCCAGGTCTCAGGCGTCTGCAGCGGGCTTGTGGGAATCGAGTCGATCTGGCTGCAGCCGGACAGCACCAAGACGATGAGCAGCCATAGAATCGGGTGTTTCACGGCGTATCTTCCGTGAATAGCGTTCATCGAACCAACTCGAAGTAATAGGCCACGAACTCGAAGCCCGGTTCGGGATCAGCGAAGTAGTCCATGTGGTCGGCTCGAAACTCGTCAGCGCTGCTGTTGGTCTCGCCACGCCACAGGCGCTCGGGGATGGCGTCCCAGCGGCACAACTCCATAGCCACGATGCGGATTGTGGCTCGCACCGCCAGTGTGCTGTTGTACACGTCGTAGATCTCGCCCACGAACAGCGGGTCGTCGTAGTCGCCATCGGCCACGTCGACCTCGCCCAGGCGCGCCACGCTGGCGGTCTTCCTGCCTTCGACGATCTGCTGCGCCAGCGCGTCTGAGACGAATTGGATCCGTCTGTGCGCTTGGGCAGCGCTGTTACCGTTGCCCATTCGGTCCATCGCTTCCGGTCTGCGAACTGCTGGCGCTTTGCGTGCCTTGCATTATCCACTCTTCCAGCACCTTCCGATGCCGCGCCTCCAGCTTGACCAGGCGCCGCTTGCCGGCCAGCAGCGCTTCGGCCTGCTCGAAGCTCAGCCCATGGACCTTCATCAGGTAGGCTGCGACCAGCGTGGCCGAGCGGCCGCGGCCCTTGGCGCAGTGCACCAGGACGCTACGCCCCTGGCTGGCCTGCTCCTGCATCCACTGCACCCCCGCGTCCAG
>JBFYTD010000484.1:0-4124 GCA_041300885.1 Anaerolineae bacterium
CGGTGCCACTTGCCCATGAAGTAGTGGCCCAGCTCGTGCGCGGTCAGGATGGTCATCAACGTCAGCGAGAAGGGTATGCCAATCAAAATGCCGGCCGGGTCGCGCGCCAGATTGACACCGGCCAGCGTCGCCCCAGCCAAAGTGGTCGTGCCGATGGTGGCCAGCACCAAAAGCAGGTGCAACCACAGCCGGGTCCGGCCTGCGCTCGTCACCCCTGGTACGGCGATCAGCAACTGGTCTTCGCCGCTGCGCTGCAGCATGGGTGTGAAGCCACGCGCGGCGAAACGCGGCTCCAGTAAATCCAGCGCCGTGTCGGCATCGGTTAGCAGGCGGCCGTAAAACAGCAGCGCCGGTTGTTTGCCTTGCTGGGTTGTCAATTGGCTGACAGCGAACACGTCGCGCACGTCGTTCAGCAGCTCGAAGCGGGCGCTGGCCGCAACGTCGTTAGGGGCGAGAATCAATGCTTGATCCATGATATCCCCATCCTACTCGTCATTGGTGTTGTGTTCCGCAAGCCCACGTACAGTTGCAGTGTGGCTCGGTAGGAGACCTTCAGGACTGCTAGTCCTTCCGAGGACTGGCAGTCCTACACGACTACGGCGCGCTGGCGACCTCCATATCCAGCGGCACGATCTGGATCCACACGTTGCCCGGCTTCAACTCCAGGGGCTGCATAGCCTCATCCACAAACAGCAGCGGATCCTCCCGCTGCTGCCGCAGCCACTTCCCCTCCTGCACCGTGCCGTCGCGGAATAGCTGCATGCGTCCCTCTCCCCACAGTTGAATCTGCACCGATGTGGACCCCAACAAATCCTCCACAATCAGCGTCGGTACGTGGTTGACGTAGAGCACTACCACGTTGTCGGCAGCCAGTTGTTCGCCGGTCAGGTCGTCCACGTGCGGCTCACCCAACGTGCTGCGCAGATATGCGCCCAGCGCAGGGTCGTACTGGTAGCTCACGTCGGAGTATTCGGCGCTGTACGGAATGGTAAGGCTGCGCGCCCGCTGGGCCAGGCGGGGTGGCCGGTCGCTCCACTGCCAGCCGCGGTAGCGCGGGGCCGCCGTCCAGCCTTTGTCCGCAGCTACCTCTTGTAGCAGCTCGCTGTCGGTAAAAAGGGTGTGTTCGTAGGCGCGTCCCGCGATCTCCAGACGATAGAAGCCCGGATCGTTGCGATCGTCCGAGAGGGTGCGGTCGCCGAAATCGGAGGCCTCGATCTGGCGGTTGACCTCGCCGTGGGCCCCGGAGTAGACCAGGAAAGCGTCGAAAAGCACCGGGATCTCCAGATCGATCAGCCGTGCGCTGCGCACCGAGCCGATGCGTTCCGCGTCCTGGCTGTGATTGACGGCCGCGGGCATGCGCTCCAGCCGTTGCGGATTATCCACCAGCAGACCGGTGAAGGGCGAGACGCCAGCCGGCAGGGTTGCATCCTCTGTCAGCGCCGCCATATCGACCGTGGGCGACGGTTCAGGCGTCGGCGTTAGCGCGGGTGTTGCTGTGACGGCCGGCAGCACTGCCAATTCTGGCGCACGGGAGGCTGGCGCTGTGTTGTCAGTCAACGGGGAAGTGGCCTGGGGCCGGTCAGAACGGCAGGCGCCAACCAACAGGCCGATCAGCAGCAGCACGGCCAGCATAGCCGGCCAGCGGAATGAGCGCAGGATTAGCATTGAGTGCAGGGCTCCAACCAGATATGGACGTAGGTTCAAGCAGACGTAGGCCTGCCGCAAGATTATAGCATAGATGGGTTTAGTGAGAAAACCGTGATCGACCGCCAGGGCAAAGAAATGAGGAGAGCCGGCTGAACCTGCTCTCCTCTGTTTAGAAAATCGCTCGGGCCGGTCTTTGCGCAGCACCCCGGAGGTCTGCCGGAGTGGGCCTGACCGAGCCCGCCCGCGAAAAGAGATGCCATTCCTTCTGAGGAATGGCATCTCTGGTGTTGCCAGGTCGCATCAACTCGTGCGCTGGAAGATGATCTCGAACGAGTTGTGGAACAAGGTATTGCCGCCTTGGCCGTCAGCGCACGTTTCTTCGTCGACGAAGTTGGAGTGGATCGGTTGGGCAAAGTCTGTGCTGGCCGGTGAGCCATCAGGGTTGGCGATGAATACCATGTACTCCGCTATTTTCCACATGACGAACTCGGCCTGGCCAGGGCCCTTGGCGCCGCTGGGCATGCGATCCAGGATGTCGCCAGGGTTGCCGTTGTTAGCCTGTACCACCATCACACCGTCCACCGGGTTGCCGGCGGCGTCCAACACCTTGACAAAGATGTTGTGCTTGCCGCGGTTCTCGCAGGCGCTCAGCCGGCGGGCCGTGACCAGTCGCCACTCCACGGACGGCGCCGGGGCGGCAGCGGCCTTGGCAGCCGGCTGTTCCACCGCTGCAGCCGCTGGCGCCTGTGCTACTGCCCGCTGCACCACTGGCACGGGGGTGTTAGTCGGCTGCGGCGTCCACGTAGGCGTTGGCTCAGGCGTCGGCGTGTCGGTGGGCACGGGGGTGTCCGTCGGCGTCGGCGTCACCGTGGGGGTCGGGCTAGGAATGGGCGTCACGGTCGGCCAGGGGGTGTAAGTTGGCGTCGGCGCAATGTCGAAGCCTGCCATGGCCAGGGCTTCGCCGCGGCCGGCAGTCAGTGCCACAGGCTCGGGCGTTGGCGCCTCTACCCCGCCGCGCGCCGGCATCGACGCCGCCATGACCATTTGGTTGGCCTGAGCCTCGGCGGCCGCTACCGGCTTGATCAACAGGTTGTAGGGCAAGGCCACGCCGCACAGATAGATCAGCAGCGCAGCGACGATGATCAACAGCACCTTGGTGCCTGTGCCAGCGTTTTCGAACCAGTGTACGGCGTTGCCTAACGCGCCGCGCAGGCCGCCTGGCGCGGGCATGGCCGCTGCTGCTGGCGCCATGGCCGGCTGTGCTGGCGTCTTAACCGGCTTCCCAGCGGCCACGGCTGCCGCTGCAGGCACGGCTGCTGCCGTAGCGTTCCGGTAGCTTGCTGGCGCCTGTTGGGCCTGATTCGAGGCCCGCAGCCGCCCCTCCAACACCCGGCTCAGGTTGAGCGCCAGCACCGGGTACTGCATCATCAGGTCTTCGAAGTCCTCGCGGCGCAGCATCCAGGCATCCAGGTCGGTCACGGCGCGGGCGTTGGAGCTGCGCTGGCCTTCCAGCAGCAGCGCGCCTTCGCCGAAGACGTCGCCGTCGCTCATGGTCGCCACCGGCATGAAGCCCCTGGCGCTGGCCGTTTCGATCTGCACCTGGCCGCGCTCGATCAGGTAGAGCCCATCCGGGTCGTCGCCCTGCTGGAACACCAACTCGCCGGCGCGGAAGCGGGCCGCCATCAAGCGCTTGCGCACGGCCTCCAACTGCGGCCGGGACAGGCCCGACAGCAAGGTGAGCTGGCGCAGATGCTTGTCGAAGAAGGTTTCGTCGGCGGAGGCCAGCTTCTGGGCTACTGTCTCATTGACGGCAGCCTGTACGGCCGGATAGCGGGCCATCACCCGCTCGAAATCGTTGCGGAACAGCACCCACAGGTTGGCGTCGCTGGTGGCCACTGCATCCGACGAGCGGGGCCGGCCGGTGACCAGCGCCATCTCGCCGAATTCGTTGCCGGCCGTTAGCCGGGCCAGCACCTCGTCGTCGCCGCGCAGCTCCACCTGGCCTTTTTCCAGCAGGAACATGCCCTCGCCAGGATCGCCCTTGCGGTAGACCCAGTCGCGCGCGGGCACGTGCTGCAACAGCATCGCGGCAGCCACGTTGCTCAGGGCGTCGTCGGGCCAGCGGCTGAAGGTGGGCAGTTGGCGCAGCCGTTGCACGGCCAGCTTCTGGTCGGCCAGGCTCAGGGGCGCCCGCACCTCGCGGCTGAGCGCGCTGCTCAGCTCAGGGTAGCGCTGGGTCACGTTGCCGAAAGCGGCCGCGCTGAGTGTCCAGGCCGTGGTGTCGCCCATCGCCTCCGCGCTGCGGGTGTACGCCTTGCCTGTCAGCAACTCCAGGTCGCCGAAGACGGCTCCCGCGCCCAGGGTGATGTCCCCGTCGGCGCCGGTGGGGTCGGCCAGACGCACCTGGCCGCGCTCGACGATGTGCAACGCGGCCGGCGGGTCGCCCGCGCTGTAAAAGCGCTGGCCCGCTGGGGCGT
>JBFYTD010000057.1:0-8404 GCA_041300885.1 Anaerolineae bacterium
GTGCGCCGCTACGTGGCGCCGCTGCCGTGGGTCGATCTGCTGTGGCGGCAGGCTGTCGCCGCGCTGGGCATGGCCGTGACCGCTGTGCTGCTGCGCAACCAGCCCTGGCTCGCGGCCGCTCTCAGCTCGCTGGTCTACCTGGCCCTGCTGCTGCTGCTAGGCGCTTTCCGCCATCCGGACATCCAGCGGGTGCTGCAGGTAGTGCCGTTTGTCAGACGTCGGTCAGCGTTGATCAATGATCGGTAATCAGTGAATATGGACCTCCGTCACATTTTCAACAGCGCCGAAGCATTGCGCTTTGGCTACTGGCTCGGCCGCCACGTACCACTGGGCGTCGGGCTGCGCCTGGCTGATGGCGCCACGCGCGCCTTGGCGCGCCGTCGCGAGTCGGCCCTGATGCAAACCTTGCAGAGCAACTTTCGCGTGGTGCTGGGGTCCGACGCGCCCGAGGAGCGAGTCCACCAAATGGCGCGCGCCGTCTTGCGCCACGCCGGCATGGCCTATTTCGAGCTGTACCACGCGCTGGGGGTGGGGCCAGAGCCTTTCCTGGCCGCGGTACGCACCACGCTGCTGACCGACTACTACATCGACGAGATGCTGCGCCAGAAGCGGGGCATGGTGGTGGTGACCGTCCATATGAGCAACTTCGACCTGGCCGGGCTGGCCTTTGCCTACCGGGGGCTGCACCTCAACGTGCTGGCCTATGCCAGACCCACCAGCGGCTACGACATGCAGAACAAGGTCCGCCTCAAGGGGGGCATCAACCTGATGCCCATCGGCGTCAGCGCGCTGCGCAAGTCGCTGGAGGCGCTGCGCGCAGGCGAGCTGGTCGTCACCGGCATCGACCGGCCTGACCCCTTCGCCGGCGGCGAGGTGCTGCCTTTCTTCGGCAAGCCGGCCCGCCTGCCGGTGGGGCACGTGCGCTTGGCCTTGCAGACCGGCGCGCCGGTGGTGGTGGCCCACTGCGAGTACCGCCCCACCGACCGCAGCTACGTTCTCCACGTCTCGCGCTGGCTGGAGATGGAGCGCGTCGGTAGCCGCCAGGAGGACATCCTGCACAACGCCCGGCGGGTGGTGGCCGTGGGTGAGGAGCTGATCGCGGCCAAGCCGGAGCAGTGGTTGATGTTCTATCCGGTGTGGGAGGAAGAGCTGGCAGGAACGGGCCAAACTGACCAAACAAATGCGCCTGGCTGACGCAGTTATCAGCCAAGCGCATTTATGAGAGTTACTCAGCGGTCGCGTGCGGCCGCTTAATACATCTGCAACGGCAGCGCGCCCTCCTCGTCCAGCAGCAAGGCCCAGGACTCGTCGGGACCGACGACGATCTCGTCGGTGATGATGCTGCCGCCCACCTCGGTGGTGACGTCGTACGTGCCCGGAGGCAAGTCCACTTGCGGCGCCTCGTCGGGCGATTCCATGCCGGCGCTGGGTGGCACCTGGATGGTCTCGCCGTCGATGGTCACCGTCAGTTCCTCCTCGGTGAAGTTGACCAGATACAGCCGCGCCTGGCCGGCCGGCGGCAGTACGCCGGCTTCTTCCGCAGCAGCCGGGTTTCTTTGAACCAGGACCACCTCAGTTTCGTCGCCCGCCAGCAGCGTGACAACCAGCTCTCCGTCGGCCCCGCTGAAGCGCAGGGTTGTCTCGGTCTCGGCCTCGTCGGCGTCGTCCAGCGTCCAGCCGCGGCTGGCCAGCTCCGTCTGGTAGAACTCGACCAGGGTCGCCACGTCCGATGGCGAGTAAACGGCGATCATGCGGCGGAACTCGCCCCCTTCGGAGCTATAGCCTGTGTGGTCGTCGGGCAGCGGCAGTCCATCCTCCTCCTCCACACCCAGCTCGCCTGAGTCGTCTGAGCCGGCGGAAGACTCTAGCGCGTAGTTAATGACCTCGATTTCCACCTCGGAAGCGTCAAACCCCTCGAAGGCGAAGAAGCTGACTGTGATGTCGCCGTTGCTGTAGCTGCACGAGACCGACGTGTAGTCGGCCACGTCCTCCAGGCAACTGGCGTCCAGGTCCATCGACGCATAGACTGGGCGGTAGAACTCGGCCACGCCAGCCAGGGACAGGGCGGTCTTGAAGCTCAGGGTGTCTCCGGTGACGTCGACCTCGGTGGCGTCGGGCGGCGTGGGCCAGTCGGCGATGGTCATGCCGAGGCCTTCGTCGCCCATGGCGCCCGTCAGCGAGGGGGCGCTGCTCAGGTCGATGAACGCCTCGCTGCCGCCGCTGGAGCCGAACAGGGTGATCGCGATGGTCTCGCCGTCCTGCTCGAACTCGGCGTAGGCAAACTCCTCTTCCACCAGCGCGGCGTCGGACAATTCCTGCCAACCCTCCGCTGCCAGCGCGTCGCGGTAGAACGCCACCAGCGTCGCCACGTCGGATGAACTGGTGAAGGCGAGCTCGTCGAACTCGTAACTCGCGTCCACGGCGTCATCGGGCAGCGGCACATCAGGCAACGCGGCGGCGTCATCCTCTGGAGCCGGCTCAGGCGTGGGCGTGTCAGTTGGAACAGTCGTGGGTGTGGGCGTCGGCGCAGCGGTCGCAGTGGGCGGGACCTCAGTCGCGGCCGCTGGCTGCGGGGTGCTGGCTTCAGGCGTAGCGGTGGGACTTTCAGTCCTGCCGCCACAGGCGGTTGCAATCAACAGGAGAATCGCTCCCGACAGCACCAACGCAAGCCATTTCGATCTTGTACGACGCATGGTTACTCCTCTTCTCCAGTAGGCTGGGCCGGGCTGCTAGTCAGCAGCGCGGTGCGGGGGAATGCACGATGGGTGGAATGAAGACTGGAACGACAGGGGCGATATCCTAGCACGACATCCCGCGCTTGTCAAGCAGCCGTTGCAGATGAGGTGTATCCCATGGTCTGGGCACGCGCCGTCGAACTTGGGCTACACGCTGGCAGATCTACAGGAATTGCGGCTTGACGATGGTGTCAAGCTGGCATAGAATAGGCTTGACGAGAGCATGGAACGCTGGTCGGTCAATGTCCGGGAGGTATGCCATGAAGCGAATTTACTCACCTACGAAGCCCCTGCCCATCCTGCCGGCGCTGGTTGCGGTGCTGCTGGTGTTAGCGCTGCTGACGACCGGAGTCCTGGCCCAGCAGGACGCCCAGAACCGCAACGCAGCCTGGCAGGGCCAATACTTCAACAACCGCTATCTCTCCGGCGCCCCTCTGCTGGTGCGCTACGACCCGGAACTGGCTTTCAACTGGGGCTGGGGCGCTCCCGACCCCGGCCTGCCGGTCGACGAGTTCTCGGCCCGTTGGCAGCGCGAGGTCTTCACCAACCAGGGACGCTACCGCGTGTCGGCCCGCGCTGACGACGGCGTGCGGGTCATCATCGACGGCCAACCGGTGATCGACCAATGGCGCATCACCTCGCCCACCGACTACACGGCTGAGGTGACGCTGGGCACAGGCTGGCATCTGATCGCAGTCGAGTATTTCGAGGCCAGCCAGGGCGCCGAGCTCAAGGTGGACCTCCAACCTATCGGGGCGGCGCCTCCCGCGCCTTCAGCGGCCTGGACCGGGGAATACTTCGCCAACACAGCCCTGGCCGGCGCGCCCTTGCTGGTGCGCCAGGATCCCAGTATCGATTTTCAATGGGGGCTGGGGGCGCCCGCGCCCAACCTGCCGGCAGACAACTTCTCGGCGCGCTGGACGCGCGCTGTCTACTTCGACGCGGGCGTTTATCGCTTCACCGCGCGCAGCGACGACGGCGCGCGGCTGTTCGTCGACGGCGCACTGCTGCTGGATCGCTGGCAGGTGCAGGCCGCCGCCGATCGGACGGTTGAACTGCCACTGGCTGCCGGGATACACAGCGTGCAATTGGAATACTTCGAAAGCGGCGGCGACGCAAGCGCGCGCCTGACCTGGCAGAACCTGGGTGGCGTCGGCGGCCCGGCGCCGTCCCCTTGGCTGGGCGAGTACTACAGCAACGAGGCTCTCAGCGGGTCCCCTGCGCTGGTGCGCTCTGACCCCAGCATCGACTTTGACTGGGGCGTCGGCGCGCCGGCCGCGGGCCTGCCGGCGGACCGTTTCTCGGTGCGCTGGACAGCGACCCTGCCGCTGGACACTGGACGCTATCGCTTCGACATCGATACCGACGACAGCGTGCGCCTCTTCGTTGACAATCAGGCGCTGATCGATCGCTGGCAGGGCCAGGCGGTCAAGGCCAGCGTCGAGGTGAGCTTGGGACCCGGCCCGCACCCCATTCGTCTGGAGTACCAGGAGATCGAGGGTGGCGCCAAGGCCAGGCTAGGCTGGCAGCGTATCGACGGCGCTCCCCCGCCGCCCGCGGTAGGCTGGTTCGCCGAGTACTTCGCCAATCCGCATTTGCAGGGCCTGCCGGCTGTCAGCCGCTCCGAGGCGGCGATCGATTTTAACTGGGGCGGCGGCTCGCCCGATTCTGCCATCCCGGTCGATTACTTCTCGGCGCGCTGGACGCAACAGCTCAACCTTTCTGCCGGGCGCTATCGCTTCACGACCCGCACCGACGACGGTGTGCGCCTGTATGTGAACAACCTGTTGCTGCTCGATCGCTGGCAGCGGCAGGGCGCGACACCTCAGTGGGCTGAGATCGACTTGCCGGCCGGCCAGCACAGCGTGCGCATGGAATACTTTGAGGAGGGCGGCGCGGCCGAGGCGCATCTGACCTGGGAGAATGTGACCGGCGGCTCGGGCGGCGCGACTGACGGCTGGTATGCCGAGTTCTACAACAATCCGGCGCTGAGCGGCGCGCCGGCCGCCACCCGTTACGACAGCGCCATCGGCTTCGATTGGGGCAGCGGCTCGCCCCAGCCGGGTATCGCCCCCGACCAGTTCTCGGTGCGCTGGACGCGTCAACTGCCGCTGAACCGGGGACGCTACCGCTTTACCAGCGAAACCGACGACGGGGTGCGCCTGTGGATCGACGGCAATCTGCTGATCGATCAGTGGCAGACCATGTCGCGCACCCGCTTCAGCCGCGAGATTACTTTGAACCAGGGGCTGCACACGGTGCGGATGGAGGTCTTCGACGGCGGGGGCGCGGCCTCGGCCCGTCTGGACTGGGAACTGGTCGAGGAGCAGATCGTGCCCAGCCAGGGCAACATCGTCACGTGCCTGACGCCGCCGCCGGCCAGCTCGTGGATCAAGATCTATCAACTGGCGGGCGACCAATGGCGCGACGTCAATCCCAACGGCTGGGGCGCGTTGGACGCGACGGGACAACGCAAGATCGACGCTCTGCTGGTCGACGTGGCGACTTACGGCGATCAGGGCCACCCCTATCGGGTGGAGGTGTGGCGGGACGGCGCTCTGATCCGCTCCACAGGCAACATCTATGCGGGCGAGCCGGAGTTTCGCGTCAAGGGCGGCCAGGACAGCCACACACCCTGGCCCTGCCCGCCTTGATCTTTTGCTTAATGGACAGGCGCTTCGACCGATTGAACTTGCGGGCTCCTGCCATAGTGTTCGCTTGGGCGCTGCCTTAGGCCTTGTAGGATCAACAGGAACGGCCCGGTCTGTGAGACTGGGCCGTTCTTTTCTGCTTGTTGTTAGCTGTCACTGGCCACCGGCCACCGCTCACCTAAATATACCCCAGTTCCTTCGCCTGCTGCGTCAACTCATCGCGGAACTTGGGGTGGGCGATGCGGATCAGCGCTTGGGCGCGCTCGCGGATCGTCTTGCCGCGCAGCGCGGCCACGCCGTACTCGGTCGCCACGTAGTGAACGTCATTGCGGGTCGTCACCACACCTGAGCCAGGCGCCAGCGTGGGCACGATGCGGGAGGCGGTGTCGTTCTTGGCCGTGGACAGGAAGGCGATGAACGGCATGCCGCCTTTGGAGCGGGCCGCGCCGCGCACGAAGTCCAACTGGCCGCCCACGCCGCTGTACAACCTTGTGCCGATGGAGTCGGCGCACACCTGGCCGGTTAGATCGACCGAGATGGCCGAGTTGATGCAGACCATCTTATCGTTCTGGGCGATGTTGAAGGGGTTGTTGACGTAATCCGTCGGGTGTAGCTCGATGATCGGGTTGTTGTTGACGAAATCATAGAGCCGTTGGGAGCCGAACAGGAAGCCGGCGATGATCTTGCCTGGATGGAAGGTCTTGCGCCGGCAGGTGATCACCCCGCGCTCGACCATCTCCACCACACCGTCGGAGAAGAGCTCGGTGTGGATGCCCAGGTCCTTATGGTTGGTTAGGTTCTGCAGGACGGCGTCAGGGATGCTGCCGATGCCCATCTGCAGGGTGGCGCCGTCGGGGATCATGCCGGCGATGTGCTGGCCGACCTTCAGGTGCAGTTCGGAACTGCCGCCCTGCGGCGCGAGCGGAAGGGGATAGTCCACCTCGACGATGCTGTGCAGCCGGCTGATGTGGATGAAGCTGTCGCCCAGGGTGCGCGGCATCTGCTGGTTGACCTCGGCGATGATCATGCCTGCTTCTTCGGCTGCCGGTTTGGTGGTGCCCACCTCGACGCCGAAGCTGCAGAAGCCGTGCTCGTCCGGCGGCGACAACGAGACCAATGCTGCGTCCAGCGGCAGGGTGCCGCCAGGTCGGAAGAGATCGGGGATCTCTGAGAGGAAGACCGGTGTGAAGTCGGCCCGCCCCTCCTGGACGGCCTTGCGCGCGTTGTGGCCGATGAACAGCGCGTTGTGGCGGAAGGAGGCATGCAATTCTGGCGCCATGTAGGGCGCATCGAAGAAGGTCAGGATATGCACCACCTCGACGTTGCGCAGCTCCGGCGCGCGGGCGGTCATGGCGCGCATCAATTCAATCGGCACCCCCGCCCCGCCGCCCAGATAAACACGGCTGCCCGACTTGATATGTCCCACTGCCTCGGCGGCAGTGACGACTTTGCTGCGATACAGACTTGAGAAATCCATGGACGGCTTCTTTCTTACAGATTTTGGTCGATCACGGCAGCGATGTCGATCTCGACCTCTCGGCCCAGCGCTTTGGCCAGCCGCTGGCTGGCGATCTTGCCCTTGTACATTTTGACGCCCTGGTAAAGGGCCGGCATCTCGCCCAGCGCGCACTCCAGGCCGCACTCGGCCAGGCGCAGCAGATAGGGCTGCACGGCGTTGTTTAGGGCGTGGCTGGACGTTCTGGCGACCACCGCAGGCAGATTCGGCACACAGAAATGAATCACATCCTCGGCCACGAAGGTCGGATCACTCAACGACATGGGCCGGCTGGTCTCGACGCACCCGCCCAGATCGATGGAGAAGTCCATGATGACCGATCCTGGACGCATCTTCTGGACCATTGCGCGCTTGATCAGGATCGGCGCGCGCTCGCCCGGTTTGAGCACCGCCCCCACCAGCACGTCGGTAAAGCCTACCATGCGGTTGAGGTTGTATTCGTTGGCGATCATGGTCGAGACCTTGCCGCCGAACATCTCGTCGACGATGCGCAGCTTGCGCACATCGATGTCCAGCACCAGCACCTGCGCGCCGATGCCAACGAAGGCTCGCGCCGCGCTGCGCCCCAGCGTGCCTGCGCCGACGATAAGCACGATGCTGCGTGCCACGCCCGGCAGCCCGCCCAGCAGGATGCCGCGGCCGCCTTGCGGGATGGTCAGCAGTTGACCGGCGTAGATCGGCGCCAGTTGCCCCGCCACCTCACTCATGGGCGTCAGGATCGGCAACATGCCGTCTGGCTCCTGCATCACCTCATAGGCGATGGCGGTGATTTCGTGCTTGTTCAGGGCAGCATGCAGATCCGGCGACGCCACCGTCAAATGAAAGAAGGACAGGATCGACTGGCCGTCCTTGAACAGCTTGTGCTCTTGCTGGGTAGGCCGGGCCACCTTGACCACCACATCGGCCCGGCCATAGGCTTCGGCCGCCGTGTAGACGATCTGGCCGCCCACGTTCTCGTAGTTCTCGTCGCGGAAGCCCGCGCCTGCGCCGGCGTTGTGTTCGATGTACACCCGGTGGCCGCCCGCCGTAAGCGCTGCCACGCCGGCCGGCGTCAGCCCCACGCGCTGTTCGAGAACGCGCACTTCTCGAGGCACTCCAAATTCCATGGTTGCTTGCTCCTCTTCTTACGCTGGGCCGCGTGGTGGGCGGGGAACCCGCCCCTACTTGGCTGGTGGTTGGGGGATGCTCTCGCCGCGCAGGTAGCGGTCGATGTTGGTCGCGGCTTTATGGGCTGTGGCAATGGCCGTCACCACCAGGTCTGGGCCATGGACGGCGTCGCCGGCCGCGAACACGCCCTGGCGCGTCGTGGCGCCGACTTCCTCGTCCGTCACAATCAGGCCCCATTTGCGGGTGGCCAGGTTGGGCGTCGTCTTGCCCATCAACGGATCGGGCCAGTAGCCAACAGCCAGGATCACGTTGTCGATCTCCTCGATGGTCTCCGAGCCTTCCTTGGGGATCGGCCGGCGCCGGCCGGAGGAGTCCGGCTCGCCCAGCTCCATCTT
>JBFYTD010000485.1:0-2971 GCA_041300885.1 Anaerolineae bacterium
GCAGCCAGCCGGCCTGCACCTGCAAGCCCTGGTACCAGCCGGGCTGTGGCGCGCCTGTCTCCCACAACAGAAGCACCGCGGCCAGATCATCCTCGGTCTTCTCTATGCGATAGCCCACCAAACGCAGGCCCGGCTCGAACGCAACGTCAACGGGCTGGAACTGGCCGTCCTCCAGCGCGTCGGCGCTGAGGCGATGGACTGTCAGCCCTGGTTCGCCGGTTTCGCCAGCAGCAGCGGCCGAAAATCCTGCCCAACCCGGCACGCTATCCAAGATCGGATCTGGCCCGGCGTTGAAAGTGAAGAGATAGGCAGCCTCTCGGCCGGGCGGCGGCAAGGGCAGGGTCGTGCGGCCGTCGAAGAAATGCACGGCTGGATCGACGTAGTCGAAGAACTGGCTCAACGGCGCCTGCTGGTGCAGAAAGACGAAAGACGGGTGGCGGTAGATGTCGGCCGACAAAAAGATCTGCTCATCCGGGTGCGCGGCAACCCACGCGGCTGCGGCGGCCATGTCCCCCTCGAAGGCCTCAAAGGTGTCGGCTGCGTTGGCCCAGCGCTGGAAATAGTCACGCCACGTCAGCCCACCATGCACCAGCAGGGTTAGCACCGCAAAACCGGCAGCCAGCCAGATGGCCACTCTGTTCGCAGGTGCAACTTCAGTCGCTTCTGGGCGCCCGGAACGACTGAAGCCGTTACTACGAGCCTGGGCGCGCGCCTGGAGCATCAATTCACCCAGGGCCAGCGCTGGGAAGAAGTAGACTCCAGGGATGACACCCATCACGCGCGGTAGGGCGGGGAAACGATCCACGGCCAGCAAGCCAGGTACTAACATCACGACGAACCAGAGCAGCAGGAAGAGCAGCCGGGCGCCCTGCACGGCCATGGCCGCCGGCCGGCGTCGTTGCAGCCCGGCCAGCGCCAGCGCCAGGCAGAGCAGCAGGCCGGCCACAGCCAGCGCGGCGGTCAACGGGTCGAACACAGCACGGCCGGGCAGGTTGAAAAAGGGCGCGGTGTCGCCTGCGCCGGGCACGACGAACTGGCGCAAGTTGGCCAAGCCGGCTTGGGCGATCACTGCCAGCGTGCCGCCGCTGCTGAGCTCCGGGTTGAAGGCCGACACCACCTGAGCGCGCTGGGTGAAACTGCCGGGGTTACGCAGGAAGTGAAGGCCCAGCGGCGCAAAGACTCCCAGCGCCACACCGTACAGCCCCACCAGCGGCCAGAACGCACGGCGCAGCAATGATTGACCGGGGTCTGCCTGACGGCCAGAGCGCGGCGGCCGGGCTGCCAGCCACAGATAGCCTGCCTGCGCCAGCAGATAGATCCCCAGAAACAGCGGCAATAGGCGGCTAATGCTGTAGAAATGGGCGCTCAGGCCCAGAAAGAGGCCGGCGAGCAGGAACCAGGGCCAGGCCGCTCGCGTGCCGGCCCGATTGGCGGCCCGCCAGAAAGCGGCAAAGGCCAGCGCCGCCATCAGCGGCGTGAAGATCAGGCGCTCGGCGTAGCGGCTGGTGTAGACGTGCCAGAAGCTGCTGCTCAGCAGCAGCGCGGCCAACAGTGGGACCAGCACGCCGCGATAGCGCGTGTCCGCCAAGAGCTCCCGTCCCAGCCAGTACGTGGCCAGCACTGTGGCGATACCGGCCAGCGCCGTGGGGAGGCGCAGCGCCAGCGCCGTCGGCCCCCAGGCCTGGATACCCCCGGCGAACAACAGCATAGCCAGCCCCTCGCGTCCGTAGTTGGCAGGGTAAAAGATCCTGGCCCGGCCTGCCAGCGCGTCCAATGCGTCCAGCCCGTTGACCGCCTCGTCGCCGAACAGACCGGGCGGCACGCTGGCCAACTGCCAGAGGCGAAACGCGGCTGCCACGGCCAGGATGAGCAGCACGGCCAAGGCGTCCTGGCGGCGGGTGGAGAGTTGGGAGAGACGGCGGGTGATGGACACGAGCGGCAGTATACCGCAGCAAGGCCGGTGAATGAAATTCACCGTCTGAACACGAGAAAGCCCCTCAGGGCTTGGCGGACGACCTCCCCAGCGCCTGGGGGCGCTTCTCAGCTTCAGAAAGTAAGACTCCCCAGCGCCTGAGGGCGCTTCTCAGGTTTAGCCAGGGGACTATAGTCCCTGGGTCTAGCGGAATCCCAGTCCCCGCTCCTTCATGCTCACGAAACGCTGGCGCCCGATGATCAGGTGATCCAGCACGTCGATGTTGAGCAGGCTGCCGGCCTCCACAATCTGGCGCGTCACCTGGACGTCTTCCGGGCTGGGCGTGGGGTCGCCGCTGGGGTGGTTATGCACCACGATCATGGCCGCGCTGCTGGCGCGGATGGCCTCGCGGAAAACCTCGCCCACCCGGACCGCGGCCGCATTGAGGGAGCCGACGTAGATGGTGGGGATGTTGATCACGCGATTGCGTGTGTCCAGCAACACCGTGCGCAGGTGCTCCTGGCTGAGCAGCGACATCTCGGCCATGAGCAGGTTGGCAGCGTCGGCAGGCTGGCGGATCTGGGGCCGTTCGTGAGGCGCGGCGACCAGCAACCGGCGGCCAAGCTCCAGCGCAGCCTTGACCTGAATCGCCTTGGCCTCGCCGACCCCTTTGTCCTGGCACAGTTCCTGGATCGTGGCCTGGGCCAGGCCGGGCAGGCCGTCGTGGCGGGCCAGCAGCTTCTCGGCCACCCGCACCACGTTTTCCCCGCCCGTGCCGACGCGCAGGATGATGGCCAGCAACTCGGAGGTGCTCAGCGCCCCTGCGCCGTAGTGCAGCAGCCGTTCCCTCGGCCGCTCGCCGGTGGGCAGATCGCGGATCATAGGACGGTATTCAACGCGTTCGGATTCGGACATGGGGACTCCCTTCGCTGTGAAAAGAAAAGGTTGCCATCTTTTCGGAAAAGATGGCAACCTTTGGACGCTCAACGACCCACCACCACCAACGGCAGCAGTTGCCGATGCATGACCAGCGGCGGCTCGGCCAGCATGATCACGTCG
>JBFYTD010000486.1:0-2969 GCA_041300885.1 Anaerolineae bacterium
AGGTTGCGCGCCACGACCTCTTCGCGCACCACCAGCCCCTGCACGACGCGCGCCGCCCGGCCCGCCAGCTCGTCGGCCAGCAAAAAAGCTTCAGGCAGCAGCATGCGCCGGTTGGCCGAGTCGTCCAGGGTGCGCTCCAACAGGCTGTGTGCGGCGTTGTCCCAGGCGATGCGCGGTAGCGCGGCCAACTGGCGGGCCAAGCTGTCCAGGTTCTCGGCGTCGATGGGGTTGCGTTTGAAAGGCATAGCGCTGCTGCCCACCTGCTTCGCGCCGAAGGGCTCGCTCCACTCGCCGATGGTGGGCGACTGCAACAGGCGCAGGTCGAAAGCCAGCCGGTAGATGGACTGGGCCAGCCCGGCCAGCGCGTTGAGGACGAGCCAGTCCTGTTTGCGCGGGTAGACCTGGGTGCCGGCCGGATGCGCCGCGATGCCCAGCCGGTCCAGCACGCGCTGCTCCAACTGCGCCGGCGTCCAGCCGCTCTCCTCCAGCAGTTGGCCGTAGGAGGCCGAGGTGCCCACCGCCCCGCGCAGCCCCTTACCCCGCACGCCATCCCGCACCCGCCGCAACTCCTGCCAGTCCACCAACAAATCGTAGCCGTACTGGGCCAGGCGATAGCCCACGGTGGTCGGCTCGGCCGGCTGGAGATGGGTAAATGCCATGCAGGCCAGCCGGGCGTGGCGCTCGATCTGTTCGGCGACTACGCGCAAAAACGCGGCCAGCCTGTCCAGCAGCAGGTCCAGCGACGCGCACAGGCGCAGCGCCTCGACGTTATCCAGAACGTCCATGCTGGTCGCGCCCAGGTGGATGATCCCGCCGCCCACCGGGCACTGCTCGGCATAGGTGCGGATCTCGGCCATCAGGTCGTGGCGGATCTCGGCCTCGATCTCGGCCGCTCGCGCCAGGTCGATCTGCTCCTGGTGCGCCTGCAGGTCGGCCAGTTGCTCGGCCGTCACCAGCCCAGCCTCGTGCTGCGCTGCGGCCAGCGCCACCCAGAAGCGCCGCAGCAGCAGCCGCTTGTGCCGCTCCGACCAAACGCCGCGCATGGCATCCGAGCCGTAGCGCCAAGTGAGGGGTGAGAGATAGGTGTCGTGATTGTAAGACATGGGAAGTCAGGGGTCAGGGGTCAGGTGTCAGAGTGTCAGAGTGTCAGAGTGTCAGAGTATCAAGTAGATGCCAACCAATATGAAGCTTCGGCACTTGACACTTGACCCTCTGCACTTGACACCTCAGCGTTCCACCGCAAACATCGCCTCCCGCGCCGCACCCACCGACACCCACGTAATCGGCACGCCGGCCAGTTGTTCGATGCGGCGCAGGTAGCGCTGGGCGGCGGCGGGCAGGTCGTCCCAGGCGCGGCAGCCGGTGGTGGGCTGCTGCCAGCCGGGCCAGGTCTCGTAGACCGGCGTCACCATCTCCAGCAGGGCGGTGTCGGGCACGTGGGTCAGGATGTCGTCGCCCAATCGATAGCCGGTGCAAATGTGGAGCTCCGGCAGGGTGTCCAGCACGTCCAGCTTGGTGACGGCCAGGTCGGTCATACCGTTCAGCCAGGCTGCGTAGTCGATGGCCACGCCGTCGAACCAGCCCACGCGGCGCGGCCGGCCGGTGGTGGCGCCGTACTCCTCGCCCAGCTCGCGCAACTCGTTGCCGGCCTCGCCCAGCAGTTCCACCGGGAACGGCCCCGCGCCGACGCAGGTGGAATAGGCCTTGACCACGCCGACGATGCGGCTGATCTTACTGGCCGGCAGGCCCGCGCCGACGCCGGCAAAGGCTGCGGTGGGGTTGGAGGAGGTGACGTAGGGGTAGATGCCCCAGTCCAGGTCGCGCATGACGCCCAACTGGCCCTCCAGCAGCACGTACTGGCCGCCCTGCACGGCCTGGCGTACCATGGGCAGCACGTCCACGATGCGCGCACCTAGCTCAGCCCGCCAACCCATGCACTGCTCGTACAGCGCATCAACGCTGAGCGGGGCCGCGCCGTAGCGCTCCAGTTGTACGTTCTTGCGCGGCACCACCTGCTCCAGCCGCTCGCGCAGCCATTCGGGCTGCTTCAGGTCGCCCAGGCGCAGACCCCAGCGCGCGGCCTTGTCGCTGTAGGTCGGGCCGATGCCGCGCTTGGTGGTGCCGATGGCTGAGTCGCCCCGCGCCGCTTCTTGCAGGCCATCGAGCTGCACATGGTAGGGCATGACGATGTGCGCGCGGTCGGAGAGCCACAGGTTGGAGAGATCGACGCCGGCCTCGACCAGCGTCTGCATCTCGGCCAGCAGGCTGGCCGGGTTGACCACCGTGCCCGCGCCGACGATGTTGCGCGTGGCCGGGTAGAAGATGCCCGACGGCACCAGGTGCAGGCGAAACAGGCCCAGGTCGTTGACCACGGTGTGGCCCGCGTTGTCGCCGCCCTGGAAGCGGATCACCACATCGGCGGTTTCGGCCAGGTAGTCGATCACCCGGCCCTTGCCTTCGTCGCCCCATTGGGCGCCTACTACTGCGGTAACTGGCATGATTTTCCTCCTTCGCTGCGAGAGGACTGACGGTCCTGTCGTGCGACAAGGCTGGTTCAAGCTGCGCGTCAGTCGTCCATACGCGCGGGCGCAAAACCGTCCATGTAATTGCAGCGGGCTCGGTCAGGCCCACTCGCCTATCCTCGGAACCGGCGAGCCATGGTCCGGGGTGCTGCGCAAAGACCGGCCCGAGCGGGATTTCCAGGTTGGGGCCGTCCGTCCTGGTTACGGCAACCACACGGCTTGCGTCACAACGCAGTCCGGACAGGCCACGGCCAAGCCGCTCAAGTTGCCGGTAGCCGGATCGAGCAGCCATAGAGTCTGGCGGTCGGCCAAGAGCAGCAGGCGAGGCGCATCAGCGTCCGCGTCGCCGGCCGGGGCCCAGGCCAGCGCCGTGATGTCAGCGAAGGTACCCGGCGTGGCGTCCTGCCAGTCGCCATCCGCTTGGCGCACCTGGACCACATCGCGAGC
>JBFYTD010000058.1:0-8403 GCA_041300885.1 Anaerolineae bacterium
TCCGTGCCCGTTGTCGTCGCACGGCACTGCCAGGTTGATCCCACAGGGGTTGGCGGCGCCGAGGTCGGCGTGGATCGCGTCCCACCAGTTGTAGTTGTGGTCAGCGCTGGCGCCGTTCCAGCCACGGTAACGGCTCTCCAGGGCGTCATGGGTCCAGCGAATGCCAGTGTCCTGGCCGGCAATCACGATGCCCGCGCCGGTGGCGCCATAGGTCGCCCAAACCTGCGGCGCGTTGACGTTAGTGACGCCCCACTCGATAGCGTCGGGCGCCGTGTCGGGGCCGGCAGCTTCAGCCGTAGGCAGCGGCTGCTGCACGGTCGGGTTGGCCACCAGGCGGGTCACGTCGGACCGGCCGGCCAGCTCGACCGCCAGGGCCAGCTCACCCTGTTCCACCACCACGGCGTTGACCACGTAGAGGGAGCGGTGCGGCACGCCGCCATCCTTCAGCGCGCCCAACAGGCCGGCCTGGCTGCGCTCAGCCGTGGCGCGCAGGGTTTCGAAGACGAAGCGGCCCTTCTCTTGCTTGCTGTGCAGTTGATAGGCAGGGCTGAGATCGGCCTGGTCGGCCATCAGCACAATGAACGAGGCGCTGCCCGCGCGGGCGAATGCAGCCAACACGGCGTCGTCGATCTTGTCGGAAGCGGCAGCCGGGCTGCTCTCCTGGGCCAGGCCGGCGCCAGGCAGCAGCGTCAACGCCAGCAGCAGCGCAGCCAGCGCCAGGCTCAGGCGTTGCCGGCGATCGATCTTGGAGCGAAAATGGTTCGTGGTCAACGGATCCTCCAGGGTGCAATAGAGTGAATACGACACAAAGACAACGGCCCGCATGATACTTCATGCGGGCCGTTGATGCAAGTAGCGCGTAACCTGCAACCTGCAACCTGTCGCCTTTCACGCTTCCCGTTTCTGCTTGTCCAGTTCCAGCTTGAGCTTCTCGATCTCCAGTTGCTGGCGTTGCAGTTGGACCTCGGCCGAACGGGACTCGCGCGCCTCCCGGCGCCAGGCCAACAGATTGGTGGAGAGCAGGCCGATCAAGGAGACGATCGACGTGGCGACGGAGACGGCCAAGACAACGCCGGAGGACTGGGAGTCGACTGTAAGCGGCGCCCTGCCGGCCACGGCCAGGTACGCGCCCAGGCTAACTGCCAGCATGGCCAGCGAAAGACCCAGGAGCCCGCCAAACATAGCGGCCGCGCGGCGCGCGGCCTGTTGACGCGTGGCATCGCCGGAGCCAGTGCGATCAGGAGGTTGCGGAAACGCAGAATCGGTCATAGTCGCTCAGCCCAGCCCGCTAGCGCACCGGCTTGACGAGCCAGCTCTGGGAGGACACCCAGCATTCGGTGGAGCAGTAGAACGGGCAGACGATGCGGTACCAGTAGCGATCCGCGCTGACGCCGGTCACCTGCACCACTTGCCACGGCGCCAGTTGGCCGACCACGTGGTAGCCCATGCCGGGCCCGCTGCGCACGTTGACCACCCGCTGGGCCTGAATCTGCGTCACGTGGCCGGCGGGAGGTGGGCAACTGGGTGTGCAAGGGGATGGGGGCGGCGGAGGAGGCGGCGGAGGAGGTGGTGGCGGTGGCGCCGGCGGCGTGCAACTCGGGGGATAGCCCGGGCAGCCGGGATAAGCCGGCAGGCTGTAAAGCGGTCGCACGTAATTCGGCGATCCGGTAATCCAGCAGGTGACGTAGCCATTGCTCTGGCAGGCGATCTGGTACCAGCCGCCCTGGCCTACGCTGAGCACCTGGACGATCTGCCCGGCATAGACGACGCCGATCACCGGAAACCCGGTGCCGGGGCCGCTGCGGATGTTGACGTTGGACAGCGCTTGCGCATAGGGCGGCGCGCCGTAGCTCTGAGACGGCGCGGCGGCAGCCGGGGCAGCTAGCGGCAACAACAGTGCGACTAACAGCGCCAGGCTCATGAGGGCGAGAACCGCCTTGCGGCGCCGGTTGGCAACGATGCTTCCTTTCATGGTAACCTCCTATAAGAGAAACCGATGAGATGACACCTGCCGTGCAGGCCTGTGAAGATTCTGACGTTTAGCCGATGGAATTGTCACGCTACCCGACGCCGATTTGTTCAGCAACGTCTGCCAACTCGTCCAGCCATACGGCCGCGCTGGCGTCGCTGGGCATGCGCCAGTCGCCGCGCGGTGACAACGCCACCGATCCAACCTTGGGTCCGTCGGGCATGGCCGAACGTTTGAACTGCTGGCTGAAGAAGCGGCGGTAGAAAAGCTCCAGCCAACGCAGGATCTCCTGGTCTCCATAGACGCCGTCAAATGCCTGGCGAGCCAGGAAGAAGACCTTGGCCGGTGGGAACTGGAAGCGCACCACCTGGTAGAGGAAGAAGTCGTGCAGCTCGTAGGGGCCGATGGTGTCCTCGGTCTTCTGCTCCAGGCGGCCATCGACGCTCAGCGGCAGCAGCTCGGGCGTGATGGGGGTGGCGATGATGTCGCGCAGCACAGCCGCGGCTCTACGACCGCTCCACTCCTCGTCGGCCACCCACTCGATCAGGTAGCGCACCAGCGTCTTGGGCACGCCCGCGTTGACATGGTACATGCTCATGTGGTCGCCGTTGTAGGTCAGCCAACCCAGCGCCAGCTCCGACAGGTCGCCGGTACCGACCACCAATCCACCCACCTGGTTGGCCACGTCCATCAGAATCTGCGTGCGCTCGCGCGCTTGAGCGTTCTCGTAGGTGACATTATGGTGACTTTCGTCATGGCCAATGTCGCGGAAGTGCTGGCGCACCGCGTCGGCGATGGGGATGGTGCGCAAGGTAACGTCCAGCGCCTCGGCCAGCAGGGCCGCGTTGCCCCGAGTGCGCTCTGTGGTGCCGAAGCCGGGCATGGTGATAGCCACGATGCCGTCGCGCGTCAAGCTCAGCAGGTCGAACGCCCTGGCCGTCACCAACAGCGCCAGCGTCGAGTCCAGCCCGCCGGAGACGCCGATGGTGACGCGCTGCAAGCCGGTGTGGCGCAGCCGCTTGGCCAGGCCGGTGGACTGGATGGCAAATATCTCGCGGCATGAGGCAGCACGGCGCTCGACGTCGGCCGGCACGAAGGGGGTGCGGCTGAGCTGCGGACGAATTAGGTCAAGACCCTTTGGGTTTTCGGCAACCCGAAGGGTCTCACCCGGCAGATCAAAACCCACCATGCGAAACGCCCTGCCCGCCTGCGAGGCCGAGAAGGTGCTGTTGCGCAGCCGTTCATGCACCAGGCGCTGCACGTCCACGTCGGCCACAGCCATCTGGGTGCTGAACTGAAAGCGCTCAGTCTCGGCCAACACGGCGCCGTTCTCGGCGATCAACGAATGGCCGGCCCACACGGTGTCGGTGGTGGACTCGCCTGGACCGGCGCCTGCGTAGAGGTAAGCGGCCAGGCAGCGGGCCGACTGCTGGCGCACCAGATCGCGGCGATACTCGACCTTGCCCAGAAGCTCGTTGCTGGCCGATAGATTGAGCAACACTGTGGCGCCGGCCAGGGCCTGAACGCCGCTGGGCGGCTGCACAGCCCACAGGTCCTCGCAGATCTCCACGCCGATGCGCAAGCCGGGCACATCCTCGGCCGCGAAGAGCAAGTCGGGGCCGAAGGGGACCGCCTCTTCGAAGCGCCGCAACTGGATTTCCTGCGCCACGGCCAGCGCGCCGGGCGTGAACCAGCGCTCCTCGTAGAACTGGTTGGTGGTGGGCAGATAGCTCTTGGGAACGATCCCGAACACCTGCCCGTTGGCCACCAGGGCCGCACAGTTGTAGAGCCTGCCGTCGATCTCCAGCGGCAAACCCACGACTGCCGCGCATCTGGCCTCCATGGCTGCCCAAGCAACAGTCTCCAGCGCTGCTTTGGCCCGCTCCAGCAGGACAGATTGATAGAACAGATCGCCGCAGGAATAGCCGGTGATGGACAACTCAGGAAACACGGCCAGCCGGCAGCCCTGCCTGCCTGCGTCGTGCAGGGCAGAGCTGATGGCCTGAACGTTGAAGTCCACCTCAGCCACGCGCAACTCTGGAGAAACGACGGCCACGCGCACGAAGCCCAGCGCTGTGGAAGTCAGGATCGAAGAGGATAACATACAGGTTCCTTGATAAGTTATCAAGCGCCCGGCGCTGGACCACGCGCCGGCCCTCAAGCGCGTATTTGCGCAAAAGCGCCTGGCGCCTCAAATACAGCACGCTCATTATACCGGTAGACGACCAACTACGCAACCACGCAACCGCCCGCCCGGCTTGATGTGACCTCGGACTTCTTGCCTGGCTCATTGTGTGGTAAAATCGGGCGAGATCAAGCGCCATTTCCGAGTGAAATGGCATGCATTGTGCGTTTAACCCTCTATAGAGCAACTCGTCGGCCGGATCGAACCGGGCATTTCATCGAACTCAAGGAAACCATCCATGGCCCGTCCCCTCTTCGACTCACCTTACATTTTCGGCATGCACGACCCGGGTGGAGAGCAACACATGACTCAGTCCGGCAAGCCAGGCTGGATCGTCTTTACCGAGGCTGTCGGCTCTGACCCCAACGACCGCAGCGGCAAGGACTTCACGCCGTGGAGCAACCAGGGACTGGGTATTCTGGTCCGGATCAACAACGGCTACGAGCCAGCCGGCACCATCCCGCACAGCAGCCGCTACGAACAGTTCGCCCAGCGCTGCGCCCACTACGTGGCCGCCAGCCGTGGCTGCAAGCTGTGGATCATCGGCAACGAGATGAACCATCCGGTAGAACGGCCTGGGGTGCAAATCGACTGGTCACGCTCAGCCTATGAAGCCTACGAAAGCTCACGCGGGCGAATGGTGCCATGGCGCTTCGATGCACTGGACACAGACACGCGCTCATCGCGTATGGCCATCGTCAACCCCGGCGAGGTGATCACACCGCAACTATATGCCCGCTGTTACCGCCTCTGCCGCGACGCCATCAAGCAGGTGCCGGGGCACGCCAACGATCAGGTGTTGGTGGGCGCCACAGCGCCATGGAACACCCTCACCAGGTACGATGGCAACCCTTCGGGCGATTGGGTCAAATATCATGCCGATATCCTCAGTCTGTTGGGCGCGCAGAACTGCGATGGCGTCACCATCCACACCTACACGCATTCGCCCGATCCGGCGCAGATCTACACCGATACCTTCATGGATCCGCCGTTTCAAAACCGACAATACAACTTCCGCGCCTATCAGGATTTCATGAAGGCGATCCCGGCCAGCATGCGCCACCTGCCGGCCTACATCACCGAGACCGACCAGGATGTGGCCTGGCTGAACCAGAACAACGGCTGGGTCAAGCGGGCCTACGGCGAGATCGACTACTGGAACCAGCAGCCTGGCAACCAGCAGATCCGGGCGCTCGCGCTCTACCGCTGGCCGCAGTTGGACCGCTGGGTGATCGAAGGCAGGCAAGGGGTGATCGAAGACTGGCGCGAGTCCATGCGCAACGACTATCGCTGGCGCGAGACGCCCGTTCCGGCCCCACCGCCAGCGCCGCCCGCCTTCACTGTGGGCCAGACCGTCTACGTGGTCAGCGAAGCCTACCTGCGGCGCAGCCCTGGTTACAGCGGCAAGCCGCAGAACGACGTGCTGGCGACTCTGCCGGTAGCCACTGCCTGCACCATTTTGGCTGGCCCGGAGATGGCCGATGGGCTGGACTGGTGGCAGGTGCGCTGCACAGTCAATGGGCAAACCCTGACCGGCTGGGTGGCGCGCGCCACACCCGGCGGCGTCACGCTGCTCTCAACCCGCAAACCGCCCACGCCCGTTACGCCGCCAGCGCCTACACCACCGACGCCCGTCGAACCTCCTACACCTCCTACACCACCGACGCCGCCTACGCCGCCCAGTGCTCCGTTCAAGGTCGGCGACAAGGTGTGGAATACGGAGGTCCTCAACCTGCGCCGCTCGGCAGGCTTCCAGAACAAGCCGGCCAACGACATCCTCTACGAGATCCCGGCCAACTCACAGTTGACCATTACCGGTGGGCCGCAGACCGTCGATGGCCTGCTTTGGTGGGGTGTGCGCTTTGTCAGCCAGTTCGGCAACCGCTATGACGGCTGGGTGGCCGGCGCCAAGGCGTCCGGCGCGCCTCTGCTGGTCACGGCAGCGCCCACGCCTGTCCAACCTCCGACACCGCCCACGCCGCCGACACCCGTCGTACCGCCTACGCCGCCGACGCCGGTCGTACCGCCCACGCCGCCCACCCCTGCCACTCCGATTCAGGTAGGCAAGACGGCGGTCGCGCAGTCAACGCTGGAACTGCGCCGCTCGCCGGGCGCGGCCGGCAAACCGGCCAACGACGTACTGTACGCCGTGCCGGCCGGCGGCGAGGTAACGGTGTTGGATGGTCCGCGGCAAGTGGACAACGTGCCGTGGTGGCGTGTGCGCTACGTCAGCCGCTTTGGCAATCCCTTCCTCGGTTGGGTAGCGGAAAAGTCTGCACAGGGGACGACATTGCTGGCCGCGCCGCAGGCCCCCGTCCCTCCAGCGCCCACACCGACGCCTGTGCCGCCAACGCCGACTCCTGAACCGCCGCCCCCTGCTCCTGTGCCGCCAACGCCGGCGCCGCCAGGTCCGGCGCTGAGCAAGGGGATGAAGGCCACGACGACGTCGATTGCTAACCTGCGCCGCACGCCAGGTTTCAAGGACAAGCCAGCCAACGACATCCAATACGAGGTGCCTTCCGGCTCCGAGTTGACGGTTCTCGCTGGACCACAGACGGTGGACGGCCTGACTTGGTGGAACGTCCGCTTCTCCAGCCAGTTTGGCAACACCTTCACGGGCTGGGTGGCGGCCACGAAAGCCTCAGGCGAGCCGCTGTTGATCGCCGGTGCAACGCCGGCGCCAACAGAACCCACCACGCCGGTCACACCAGCACCTAGCGGCAAGTTCCAGCCAGGGCAGCGGGTCTACGCGGCGAGCTTCCTCAACCTGCGGCGCTCCCCTGGCTATGTCAACAAGACGGCCGACGACGTGCTGGTCGAGGCGCCCTTCGGCGCGACCCTGACCATCCTGGGCGGGCCGCAAAATGCTGACGACTTGACCTGGTGGCAGGTGCGCTACGTCGACGGCAGCGGCCGCAGCATCGACGGCTGGGCGGCCGAGGCCAGCCGCCAGGGCGTAGATTACCTGGTCACAACCCAGCCGACTGCCCCGATACCGAGCGGCCCCTTGCCCACCAAGACCTTCGAGACTGGCAACGTGGTGGTCAACGCCTACACCGACCCGCTCAACGTGCGCCGCTCACCAGGCTACGTTGGCAAAGACAACAACAGCGACATCGTGTCCAAGCTGCCGCGCAACGCGCCTGTGTTCATCACCGAAGGGCCGCGGCAGGTCGATGCCCTCCAATGGTGGCGCATCTCAGGCGCCGTCAACGGCGCGGGCGTGGACGGCTGGGTGGGCGAGGTGGGACCCAAAGGGCAGCGCTTCCTGATCCCGGCCCAGCTCATGGGCAAGATCAACTTGGGCAAGCCCTTCGAGGGCAACTGGCGCGTGACCCAGTTGATGGCCGACCGGCCAGAGGTCTACAAGCAGTTCAGCTACGACGGTGTGCCGCTGCGCGGCCACAACGGTGTGGACTTCGGCACCCCCAACGGCACCAAGCTGCTGGCCACAGACGATGGCGAGGTGGTGCAGGTAGGCTACGAGGAAAAGGGCTTCGGCAACTTCGCCAAGCTTAAGCACGAATGGGGCGAGTCGGTTTACGCCCACATGGAGAAGGTCAGCGTCAAGGAAGGGGACAAAGTCAAGCGCGGCGATGTGCTGGGCCTCGCCGACAACACTGGCAACAGCAGCGGCCCGCACCTCCACTTCGGCGTGCGCATCCACCCCAACAAGCGCGGCGATGGCTGGGGCGGCTACCATGATCCCATCCCCTTCATGAACCCGGCCGACGTGATCATTCCCGACAGCATTCGCACGGTTGGGGCAGAGCCGCAGGCGCCGGGCATGACGCCGGATGAGCCCGGGCGCGAGCGGCCATGAGGGGAATTTGGATCACGGAGACGCGAAGAGGCTAGACCATGAACGCGCGAAGAGTCTGGACCACGAACGCGCGAAGGAACACGAAGGCGCGAAGCGCGAAAGCACGAAGTGTGGAGCGATGCGATGAGTAGGGACTGGCAGCTTCTTGTCGAGGAGCACCCGGCGCACCTGGACCTAGACTTTCTCGAACAGCGGATTATCGACTACAACTATGGCCAGGCTGGGGCCAGCGACGGCCGCGGCCTGGCCTGCTTTGTACGCAACGAAGGCGGGCAGATCATCGCCGGCATCAGCGGCTACACTTGGGCCGGCATGGCCGAGATCGAGTTCCTGTGGGTCGACGACAGTTTGCGCGGCCAGGGCGTCGGCAGCCGGCTGCTGGAGGCGGTCGAGGCCGAAGCCCGCCAGCGCGGCTGCGCGCTGGTC
>JBFYTD010000059.1:0-8387 GCA_041300885.1 Anaerolineae bacterium
GGAGTAGGCACACTTGCACCTGCACGATCGCCGCAGGTGCAAGTGTGCCGGGTTCGCATGTGGGCATGCGAACTCCACAAATCGCTCAATGGATAGCTTGATCGAAATCGTGCCCAGGAGGCATATGACGCAAACTATCGGCCGCGACAGTCTGGTGCTGCACAAGGCCAAACCCGCCATAGTGACCCGCAGCGGCGACAAGCTGGAGATCCTGTTTCAGGATGGCAAGACACTGAGCGTGCGTCCCAAGGACCTGGTGGTACTCCACCCTGGCCCCATCGACTTTGCTGAGTTGAAGCCGCCGCCCGGCGACGTGCTGTCCGCCTGGGAGTTGCTGGAGGGCGCAACCACGACCCTGGCCGAGCTGGCCGAGCTGGCCTTCGGCGCCTACACGCCGGCCAGCGCCTGGGCCGTTTGGGAGTGGGTGATCGACGGTCTGTACTTCTCCGGCGTTCCCGAAGCGATCGAAGTCCACCCTGGCCCACAGGTGGAGAAGGAGCAGGCTACGCGCGCCACACGCACGGCGGAAGCCCAGGCCTGGAGCGGTTTCCTGGAGCGCGCCCATCAGCGACGTTTCGAGCCGGAGGACAGCCGCTACCTGAGCGAGGTGGAGCAGGTAGCCTATGGCCGGCGCGACAAGAGCAAGGTGTTGGCCGAGCTGGGGCGAGCGCAGACGCCGGAGAGCGCTCACGGCCTACTGTTGGAGCTGGGCGTTTGGGACGTCGCCGTCAACCCCTACCCGCGGCGCATGGACCTGCCCAACGAGTCGCCCGTGCTCGACCTGCCCGATCTGCCGACCGAAGAGCGGCGCGACCTGACCCACCTGCCCGCCTTGGCCATCGACGACGAGGGCAACCGCGACCCCGACGACGCCATCAGCCTGGACGGAGATCGGCTGTGGGTCCATGTAGCCGACGTCGCGGCGTTGGTGACGCCCGACAGCGCGGCCGATCTGGAAGCGCGCGCGCGTGGCGCCAATCTCTACCTGCCAGAGGGTGTCGTGACCATGCTGCCCTGGCAGGCCACGGAACAATTGGGCCTGGGCCTGACCGAGATCTCGCCGGCTCTCTCTTTTGGGCTACGCGTCCTGCCCGATGGTGCGCTGGCCGACCTGGAGATCACGCCAAGCTGGGTGCAGGTGACGCGCCTGACCTATGAAGAGGCCGACGGGATGATCGAGCAGGAGCCGCTGCGGACGCTGCACGCCTGGGCGGATCGCCATGCAGCGCGCCGGCGCCAGCAGGGAGCGGTATCACTGGACCTGCCCGAAGTACGCATCAAGGTCGTCGATGGTCGGGTGGTCATCGCCCCGCTGCTCTCGCTGCGCAGCCGGGACATTGTCACCGAGCTGATGCTGATGGCGGGCGAGGCCGTGGCGCAATTGGCCATCGAACGCGAGCTGCCCCTACCCTTCACCGTGCAGGACGCAGGCGAACCGATGGACACACCGCAGACCTTGTCCGACATGTTCGCAGGACGGCGGCGCATGCGCCCCAGCCAGCAGAGCACCCGGCCCGGAACCCATGCCGGGCTGGGGCTGCCGGCCTACGTGCGCGTGACCAGCCCATTGCGCCGCTACCTGGACCTGGTGGCCCACCAGCAACTGCGGGCCTGGCTGGCTGGCCGGCCGTTGCTGGACGATGCGGCCCTGTTGGAGCGGGTGGGCGCAGCCGAGGCGATCGGGGGCGCTGTGCGCCGGGCAGAGAGTCTCGCCCGCCAGCACTGGACCATCGTCTACCTGCAGCAGCACCCCGATTGGAGCGGCGAGGGAGTGATCGTAGAGAAGATGGGCTTGCGGGTCACCGTGCTCATCCCCGAGCTGGCATGGGAATTTCGCGTCCACCTGCGGGAAGACCTGCCGCTGGACAGCTTGGTTCGGGTCGCCTACACCGGCGCCAACCTGCCCCAGCTAGACGCACATTTCAGGGCGCGCTGACCTGGTGGCTGCGCTTCGGAGACTTGAGCACAGTCGCCGGGCTGTGGTATAATCTCGTCCGTTCGAAACACAGATCGATCGTCCCGGCTCTAAGGTCGCACTGGTATGCGCAAACCTGACACGAACACCGTCATCTTCCTGATCATCGCAGACCTCCTGGTGACCCTGGTGGCTTTCTTCACCGCCGTGCAGGCCCGTTATTGGCTGCCCTTTGGCGTTCAGCTGACCTGGCACGAAGTAGCGCAGCCGTGGGTGATGTACGTGCTGGTGGCGCTGATCTGGGGAGTTACCCTCACGTTAATGCAGGTCTACGACACGCGCTACACGGCGCGAGCATCGACCGAAGCGCAGGTTCTCGCCTGGGCAGTTGGCGTCGCCTATTTCGTTTTCGCCGGTGTGCTCTATCTGACCTATCGGGAGCTGCCCCGCCGGCTGTTCTTCTATTTCGTCATCAGCAACTTAACGCTGCTGATCGGTCTGCGAATCGCGCTGCGATCGGCGCTGCGCTTTGCTGGCCAGCCAGGCGGCGCGTCCCGCCGGATTCTGATCGTTGGAGCGGGCAGGCTGGCGCGGCAAGTCGCCCAAGGCGTGCGCGCTCAAAGCACGGCCGGCCTCCAATTGGTAGGCTGCGTCGACGACGAGACCCGGTTCCTGCATCCTGACGATGTCGTTGGACCACTGCTAGGCGCTGTTCAGGATGCCCCAGCGCTGGTAAAAGCCGGTTCGGTGGACGAAGTGATCTTTGCGCTGCCCTTGCACTCCCATGGCGCCATCGAGTGGCTTGTCCTGGCTTTGCAGGACTACCCGGTGCGTGTGCGCGTCGTGCCTGACTACTTGGATCTGGCCATCAGCCGGGCGACTGTGGAGGATTTCAACGGACTGCCGCTGGTCGGCCTGCGCGATCCGGCCATGGCGGGTTCCGACCGTGTGATCAAGCGCTTCTTTGACCTGGTGCTGTCGACGCTGCTGTTGCTGGTTACGTGGCCGGTGATGCTGCTGGTTGCGCTGGCCATCAAGCTCGACAGCCCCGGGCCCGCGCTGTTTATGCAGGAGCGCGTAGGGGAGAACGGCCATCCGTTCAAGATGTACAAGTTTCGCTCCATGGTGGCGAATGCAGAGCGCATGAACACCGCCGTAACCACTCGTGGACGCGACGGTGTGATCATCCACAAGACACCCAACGACCCGCGCGTCACCCGCGTTGGCCGCTTCATCCGGCGCACCAGCCTCGACGAGCTGCCGCAGCTCTTCAACGTGCTGCGGGGCGAGATGAGTCTGGTCGGCCCGCGGCCGGAGCTGCCGTGGCTGGTGGAAAACTACGAACTGTGGCAGCGGCGCCGCTTCGCCGTGCCGCCGGGCATCACCGGCTGGTGGCAGATCAACGGCCGCAGCGAACGGCTGATGCATATGCATACTGAAGATGATCTATACTACATCCAGAACTACTCACCCCTGCTGGATTTGCAGATTCTCTGGCGTACCATAGGGGTCGTTGTGCGCGGACGGGGAGCATTTTAGCCGCCAGCCGTGCCACTTGCGCAATAATACCCCGAAAGTGGTATTGATTTTGCCTCTCTTGTGTGCTATCGTGGAGATCGAAAGCTAGTAAGAGGCTGTGCGCGGCGTCATTAGCATAGTCTGCGCACGTGAATTTCCGATCAAGGAGACGATCTACAATGAAGAAAACCCTTTTGAAAGTCATGGGGCTGGTCATGGTTCTTGCGCTGACCGTTACCCCCGTCATGGCAGATCCTGACGCTGACCCGAATCCGGGCAGAGGCAACACCGATGTGGTAGTCATGAATATGGGATCGGCCGCAGCCGCTGCCACGGCGATCTACTATGGCGCCAGCGGCAACCCTGAGTACACCGCCAACACCAATCTGGCCGCCAAGGGATCGTATCGTTTCGCAGCCAGCGCTGCAACGCCGTTGGGCGACAATTGGCGCGGCTCGATGGTGGTCCAGTCGGCAGGTGAAGTGGCGGCCGTGGCCGAGATCATCTGGACGAACGGCAGTTCCAGCGACGGCACCACCGCCGATGCCTACACGGGCTTTGCGGCCGGCGCTACGAGCATGTACCTGCCTTACGCCGTCTATTCTATCAACTCCCAGTTCACGTTGTTCACCGTTCAGAACACGGAGAGCACGACGGCTAACATCCGGCTGACCTTCCGCAACCGAACTGGCGGCCAGGACCTGCAGGTCACCGACACGATTCCTGCCCTCGGCTCCAAGAACTACGACGTGCGCGCCTTCCCGGCGCTTCAATCCTCGTCCTTCTGGCAGAACAACTGCAACGCTGGCCAGTGCTTCTGGAGCGGCGCAGTTCTGGTGGAGTCAACCAATGGCAAGATGATTACCGCCGCTGCCACCAACCACTGGACCCAGTGGGCGGCGGCGTACAGCGCAGTAGCCTCTGGTGCGTCCCGCATTTACGTCCCGTCGGTTGAGCGGCGCTGCACTGACTGCACGTGGAATCCCCCCACAGCCGGCAGCGACCTCACCTGGCAAGGACTCTCCGTGGTCACCGTGCAGTGTCTCTCTGCCACACCCTGTGAGGTGGACATGCAGTTCGTCGGCCAAACCAGCAACATGGCCAACCTGACACTGCAGACCAAGACCATCAACCCTGGCGCCGCTGTGGCTGCCAGCACGCGCGCCGGCAACGACTATCCTCAGGCGCTGTTTAGCGCTCTCCGGCGCGATACGGACCCGGCCAATCAGGCATCCTGGGCGGGTTCAGTCATCGTGAGCACCCGGAACAGCACGAATGTGGCAGTGGTCGCCTACAATCAGCGCCCCACCGACCGGATCGCCGTCGGCTTCTCGGGCGCTGGAGCCGCCAATGCTGGCCTGTCGACCTACCTGCCCACGCTCTACAAGCGCGGCACGTGCGAGTCGGCCGCCAACCCGGGCTTCAACTGGCAGCGGTTCTCCATCATTCGCATCCAGAACCCCACGGCGAACAACGCCAGCGACGTCGACATCTATTACTACAACCGCAATGGCACCCTGGCTGCCCAGGAGTTGAATCGCACCATCGCGGCCGGTCAGGCGCTGACCCGCCACACGCGTGTGGACTGCGGCAACCTCGGCGCGTTGGGCAACAACTGGGAAGGCAGCATGTATATCACGTCTAACCAGCCCCTGGTGGCCGTGTCGGAGTGGTACCAGAATGCCTTCAGCAACCCTTCGATTGGCGCCAGCTATGCGGCAGGTTACAACGCTTACAGCGTTACGCCCTAACCCCGTAGCCAGTTGATCCGAACTACACAATGGGCTTCCAGGATTACTGGAAGCCCATTGTTCTGTTTCTAACCTAACCTCTCACGCGCGACGGCCCACCGTCACTTACGACGAACAAATCGAGTTCCTATGCCGGTCTCTCACCGCTTGCTCCTCAACTCCATGCCCAAAAGCGGCACGCATCTCCTGACCCAGGTGATCGATCTGTTAGGCTACCAGGACTTCGGCGCGCACGACGGGCTGTGGCCGCGCGTGAAGGATCGCGCAGGACTCGGCACTCCCGTTGTTCTGGCGCACCTGCGAGTCAAACGCAACTGGCGGCGGCGCTTGGTCGCGTTGAGCGGCCGCCGTCGCCACGAGCCGTCGATCCCCATCGACGTGAGCATGCCGATCCAGGTGCCTGTCAAGCTGGCGCAGTACTGGCTGGGCTCTATCCCGCCCGGCCACTACCTCTCAGGCCACGTCCCGTGGACCGAGTCCACGGCCGCTCTGCTCCGTGCGGCCCAACTCAAGCACCTCATGATCATTCGCGATCCGCGCGATGTGCTGGTGTCGTTCGTACATTTTGTGCTGCGGCCTGAGCACATTCTGAGCAAGGATTTCCGCGGCCTCTCGCCCGACCAACGCCTCCTCCTGGCCATGGAAGGCGGTCGCGGGCCGCACAGCGGCTACGAGATCACCGGCCTGCGGGAGGCATTCGCCTCGATTCTGGCCTGGCAGCGTGAACCTGACGTGCTATTCATGCGCTTCGAGTCGCTGATCGGCGAGCGAGGTGATGGCTCTTCAGCAGCGCAGCGGGATGCGGTACGGGCTATCTGCCAGCACCTGGAACTGGAACATGACGACAAGCTCATCGACCATGTCTGTCTGCGCGCGTTCGACACCGACGCCGCGACCTTCCGGCGGGGCAAGATCGGCGCATGGCAGGATGAGCTGACCCCCGAACAGATCCAACTGGCCAATGCCGGCTTCGCATCGACCCTGCAAAGCCTCGGCTGATCACCCGGTGGGTTTTGCGCAAGCGCGCAGCCGCTCAAAAACAGATACCGGCCACCCAGATTGGTGTCCTCCTCCCTTGATTCGACGCGTTCCTTGGGGTACAATGGAATCAATACGAATTACTACTTAACCACAGGTCCCGGTCACGTGAGTGGTCAGAATCGGCTAGAGCATCTATCCGGGAGGATACAAACATGGTTAAACCAACGTCTGGCAGGACATCCAATCGAATAGAAACCAGGCGCTTGCTGCGCTTGGCGGGGCTGTTGTTTCTAGTGCTGGGGCTGCTGGTGTCGCCGGCGACAGCGCAAGACAGCAACGTCGTCTACGTGATGACCTTCGACGGGCCGGTCAATCCCGTGCTGGTGTCCTATCTGGAACGCGGCATCGAGCAGGCCATGACCCGCAACGCCCAGGCCATCGTGCTGCGGCTGGACACGCCCGGCGGCCAGGTAGACCTGACCCAGGACATCGTCAAGATGATGCGGGCCGCCCCGGTGCCGATCATTGTCTACGTCTGGCCCACCGGCGCGATGGCAGGTTCGGCCGGCACCTTCATCACCCTGGCCGGCCACGCGGCTGCGATGACCCCCGGCAGCAGTATCGGCGCGGCCAGCCCCGTGACCGGCGGCGGTGAAGACCTGGGCGAAACCTTGCAGCAGAAGGTTACCAACATCCTGGCGGCCGACATCGAAAACCTGGCCGCCCGGCGCGGCAAAGAAGCGATTGAATGGGCTAGGATGGCAGTGATCGAGGCCAAGGCCGCTACGGCCGAGCAAGCGCTGGCGTTAAATGTGATCGACGTCATCGCCACTGATGTCGACGACCTGCTGCGCCAACTCGATGGCTTCTCGGTGGAGGTGCAGGGAGAAACGCGTACGCTCGACGTAGCGGGTGCTCAGACGGCCGACGTCAGCATGACCAACATCGAGGACTTCCTCAACACCATCATCAACGCCATTGCCATCCCTGGCATCGCAGTTCTGTTGATTGTGCTGGGTGTGCAGGCGATCATCGGCGAGTTTTCCCAGCCGGGCGGCTACGTTGCGGGCATCACCGGCGCCATTGCCCTGCTGCTGGGCCTGTTTGCGCTGGGTATTCTGAACGCCAACTGGGTCGGTCTGGCCTTCATCGCCCTTGCCTTCGTGCTATTCACCCTGGAACTCTTCACCGGCGCCAGCGGCGTGCTGACGTTGGGCGGCGTCGTCACGCTGATTATGGGATCGGTGGTGCTGTTCCGCGGCACGGGCGTGGCCATCCCCTGGGGCGCCATCATTGCGCTGGCAGTGATTACGGTGATCTTCTTCAGTTTCGTCATGGCCAAGGTGCTCAGGGCGCAACGACGTCGGCCTGCTTCCGGCGCTGAGAGCCTGCTGGGCCAGCTGGCCATAGCGCGCAGCGAGCTCAACCCGCAGGGCAAGGTACTGGTGCAGGGTGAGCTATGGGACGCCGAGCTGCGCAACGCCGCCGGCCCGGCGCCGATCGACGCACACCTGGTCGTGGTGGCCCGCGAGGGCTTCCATCTCTTCGTCGAGCCAGCGCCTGATACGCCTGCGTAGCCGCGGGCCGGGCGCTGGCTTGGCAGTGTGCGCTTTCACCGGTATACTTGCTATATCGTTTCCAGCCGAGACCTACCTTCAGAAAGGCAACGTTTTCATGACTGATCGAACCAATGATGATATCTGGCTGAGCTTGAACAGCGATGAGCAGGAGGCAGTCAGCGCCCTTCAGCAAGAGATGGGCCTCGAAACCCCTGCGGAGGTGATGCATACACTGCTGCGCCAGGCCGCGCAGCGCGCCCTGGTAGTCTGTCCCTCCTGCGGCCATGGAGCTCGCAAGCTGGCCAGCGACGAGGCATCCTGCGTAGAATGCATGTCAGTGCTGCACCTGACCGACGGCATCTGGCAAGTCATCACGCTACAATAAGGAGACAAATCCATGTTGAACATTTCCTGCACGTATTGCCGTGCTCCCATTAACCTCAGCGACGGCGACCTGGCACAGGCAGTGCAGGGGGCCGGCGACAAACGCCCTAAGACGACACATGTCACCTGTCCAAGCTGCCGCCGCACCAACAAGGTGCCCTTCGACCGCGTCCGGCAGGCCTACCGCATGGCCGGCAGCCCACCGGTGGAAGAGATTACGCCGCCCGTCGAAGACGAAGTGGCTGCATGACAAACAAGAAGGCCGGCGCAATTGCGCCG
>JBFYTD010000487.1:0-2952 GCA_041300885.1 Anaerolineae bacterium
GGCACGCCTTTGCGGGTTAGAAAACGGGGCAGGGACGAGGATGAGGTCGTCATGGGCTAGAACCAAGAGGGAAAAGTATGCGAGTTGTAGCACGATCTTCCCAGATCGTGCTACAACTCGGTTAGACTTCCGTTCGCACGCCTACGTGCGAACTCCTCAGGAACGGGAAACGCCTAACGCAGCGGCGGCGCGTAGATCAGACCGCCCTCGGTCCACAGATCGTTCAGGCCGCGCTCCAACGTGAACGAGAGACCTTCCGGCCCCATGTAGCGGTCGTAAATCTCGCCGTAGTTGCCCACCGCAGCCAGGACGGTGACGGCAAAGTCCGTCGCCAGGCCCAGGTCCTCCTGGCCGAAGCTGCCCTCGCTGCCCAGCATGCGCTTGATCACCACGTTGTCGCTCCCTTTCATCTCCTCGACGTTCTGGGAGGTAACGCCCAGCTCTTCGGCGTTGATCAGCACCCACATCACAGTTCTGACCAAGTCCGCCCACTGGTCGTCGCCGGCCGGCACAGCCGGGGCCAGCGGCTCCTTGGACATGGTCACGTCCATGATCAGGTGATCGGCCGGGCTAGCGAAACCGCTGCGCACTGCCGCGAGCTGCGACTTATCGCTGGTGGCCGCGTCGCAACGGCCGCTCTCATAGGCGCTGTAGACCGCCGCCGTGTCCTCGAAGGTCACAGCGGTGAAGGTCAGCCCGCGCTCGCGAAAGGCGTCAGCCAGGTTCTGTTCCGTGGTGGTGCCGGTGGTCACGCAGACCGTTGCGCCGTCCATGTCCTCCAGGGTTGTGAAGCCGGAGTCGGTGCGCACCATCATGCCCTGGCCGTCATAGAACATCACATGGACGAAATTGCCCCACTGGATCTCGCGGCTGGAAGTTTGGGTCATGTTGCGGGGCACCATATCGACCTCGCGCGTCTGCAAAGCAGGGCCGCGCTCCGCAGCCGAAATCGGCACGAATTCCGTCGCGTTAGGATCGCCAAACACCGCCGCGGCCACGGCCCGGCACAGATCAATGTCGAAACCCTGGTTCTTGCCGTCCGAGTCCAGGTAGCCGAAGCCGGGCAGGCTGGTGTGAACGCCACACACGACCTTGCCACGCGCCTTGACGGTGTCGAGTATCTTCTGCGCGGCGGGGGCGGCCGGCTGCTCGGGTTGAGCCGGTTGTTCGGCGCTGGCTGCCGGAGCAGCCGGTTGTTCAGCCGCCGGGGCAGGGGCCGCGGCCGGCGCCGCACAGGCCGTGACCAACAGGCCCAAAATCAGCAGGGCCGACAACACGATAGAGAGCTTGCTTCGCATGGGTACTCCTCCTTGGGGTGAAACCGATACAGATTCAATGGTTTGCCATCAACAGCGTTTGTTCAGCGATCGTTAGCTGTTTGTTTTCTTTGCACCTCCTCTTCAAAACCAAGGCAGATCGCAGCGACGATGAAACGCCTCTCAACCTTGGCAAGGCCTGGCGCCTGCCAGGTCTCTACGTCAACAGGCCATGGCAAGATGTCGCCACGGACACTACAACTGGCTGTGGTTTGGCTGATTGCGCCAGAAAAATGGCGGCTGAACAACGGCGGCAGCGGCGTTGTCAGTTGGGACGAGGAAAGCGGCTGGCGCCGCCCATTGCACTTGGAAACAACGGCGCAACTATAGCACACCCTGCCAGGTGTGTCAAACCGCCATCGCTAAACATAACTGTACTCGACAACGAGCGCCGACGCGCCGGTTTGCGGCTCAGGGGCGCCCGGCTTATAATGACTCCGTATGATGCAGCTTGAGCCACTCCCTACCAGCCAACCTGACAGCCCATTGCCCGACCAGACCGCACGCAGCGCGGGGCGCTACGACCGATTGGCCCTGGCCTTTCTGGCTGCCTGCGCCATCCTGGCTGCGCCCTTGCTTTTCGCCGCGATTCTGCCGCCGGGGCTATTGCTAATCGCCGCAGCAGCGCTGCTGGCAGCCTTCATCGCCCGCGGCCTGCTCACGCGCTCCTGGCTGCCCCACACCGCCGTCGATTGGCCCAACATCTTGCTGTTGTTGCTGCTGCCCTTGGGACTATGGGCCAGTACGGATCGGTCCGTCAGTTTGCCCGTGATCTACAAAGTCGTGGCCGGCTTCGCGATCTTTTATGGCCTGGCTGGCCTGGCTGGCTCTCGCTGGACCCACACGCTGCCCTGGCTGCTGCTCATCGCCTCGGCCGGGCTGGCGGGCGTGGTGCTCGTAAGCACCAACTGGGCCACAGCAAAGCTGCCCTGGGTGTCAGACGCGATCTACAACCTGCTGCCGACGTTGCGCCTGCCCTGGCGTCCGGAGGGCATCCATCCTAACCTGAGCGGCGGCGCCATGGCCTGGCTGCTGCTGCCGACCGTTGCTCTCGCGCTCTGGGCCGGCCAACGGCGGATGCAGACGCTAGCTGCGGCAACTGCCCTGCTGGTGGGTTTGACGTTGCTGCTGAGCCAGTCGCGCGGGGCCTGGCTGGGCGCAGCGCTGGCGCTGTTGGTCATGCCTGTGCTGCGCTATCGCCGCTGGTGGATCGTCCTGCTGGTCGTGGCGGCCGGCGCGGCGGCAGTCCTGGCGTGGGGACCCGACCGGTTGCAGGGCCTGCTCTTCCCCGCGATGGCCAGCGATGAGATAAGCACTAACTTCAATACCCTGCCCGGCCGGCTGGATTTGTGGACGCGGGCGCTGGCCATACTGCACGACTTCGGCCTGGCCGGCGCAGGGCCAGGGCAGTTCGAGCCATTGGTTATGGTCCTCTATCCTCCCTTTTTCACCGGACTGCTGGGGGGCTTTCAACACGCGCACAATCTCTACTTGCAGGCGGCCGTTGATTTCGGCGTCCCAGGACTGGTGGCCCTGATCGCCCTGCTGTTGGGGAGCGGAGCCAGCATCGTGGCTGTCGCCCACCGGGAATCCAGCCGCCGTGCAGCCGACCAGCCGTTGACAGCCCTGGCCATCG
>JBFYTD010000488.1:0-2950 GCA_041300885.1 Anaerolineae bacterium
GCGCAAATGGCGGCGCTACAAGGCGCAGCGGGCGCTAGAGACGACGGCTGGCATGTAAACGCAGAGGAACTCTGCGGAACTGAGGGGAGCTGGGAGGAAAATGAAATGCCAGCAACACCCTCCTTCTTCTCCGCGTGCTCTGCGTCTCCTCTATGCACTCTGTGTAGCTCAGGACACCCATCGTCCCCGCAGCACTCCCGCACACAGCCCATCTCCCGTTCCCCCAGCTCCCCCAGTTCCCCCAGTTCCCCTCCCTATGCTATAATAGCCCCCATGTCCCAGACCATCAGCGATGCCTTGCAGGCGCGACTGGACAGCCTTCCTCTCAACCCCGGCGTTTACATCTACCGCGACGGCCGCGGACAGGTGATCTACGTCGGCAAGGCCAAGGTCTTGCGCGCGCGCGTCCGCTCCTATTTCCAGAACGCGGCCCAACACACCATCAAGACCCGCCGCCTGGTGGCCGAGATTCTCGACCTGGAGTGGATCATCGTGCCCACCGAGGTCGACGCACTCGTGCTGGAGAACACGTTGATCAAGCGCTACCAGCCGCGCTACAACGTCATGCTGAAGGACGACAAGACCTATCCTTACATCAAGATCCACTGGCAGGATGACTTCCCCAAGGTGTCGGTGACCCGCCGGGTGTTCAAAGACGGCGGCGGCTACTACGGGCCCTACACGTCGGCCTTCACCGTGCGCCAGACGCTGGACAACCTGCGCCGCGTCTTCCCCTACCTGACCTGCAACCGCGAGATCACCGGCCAGGACCCGCGCGCCTGCCTCTACTACGACATCAAGCTGTGCGTGGCCCCCTGCATTGGCGTGGTCGACCGCGAAGAGTACCGCACAGTGATGCAGGGCTTGGCTGACTTCCTCGAAGGGCGCAGCGACGAGGCCATCGCCGCCCTGGACGCGCGCATGCGGAACGCCGCCCAGGCGCTCCACTTCGAGCGCGCGGCCATGTATCGCGACCAGATCAAGCTGGCCCAGCGGCTGGTGGCGCAGCAGCAGATCATCTCCGACTACCAGGTCGACCAGGACGTCATCGCCCTGGCCAGCGACGAGGGCGGCGACGAGACGGCCTTTCAGGTCTTCCTGGTACGCCGCGGTAAGCTGATCGGCCGCGAGAGCTTTGTGCTGCCCCATACGCGCGAGGACGATCGGGCCGAGCTGCTGGCGGCCTTCCTCAGCCAGTTCTACGACCAGGTTACCCTCATACCGCCTGAGATCGTGCTGCCCATACCGCCGGCCGACGCCGAGGTAATCGCCCAATGGTTGACCGAGAAACGGCGCGTCCACGTGCAAGGTGACGATGACCCGGTCGTGCGCCTGGTCCAGCCGGCCGACGACGAGACGACCAAAGCGATGGCTCTGGCCACCAGCAACGCGTTCGAGGCGCTGCGCACCCTGCGCGCGGTGCGCGAGGCCGACAAGAGCAAGCAGGTGCTGGCCTTGCAGGAGCTGCAAACGGCCCTGGGGCTGGAGACGCCCCCCGGCCGCATCGAGTGCTACGACATCTCGACCTTGCAGGGCACCAACACAGTCGGCAGCATGGTGGTCTTCGCCGAGGGCACGCCGCGCAAGTCGGACTACCGCCGTTTCAAGATCCGCGGCCGCGGCGCTCAGGGCGAGCCGGACGACTTCGCCTCTATGCGCGAGATGCTGCGCCGCCGCTTTCGCCGCGCGGTGGAGCCGCAAGGCGATGACCCCGGCGCCAAGGCCCGCCAGAGCAACGCCGCCTGGGCCGTGCTGCCCGATTTGGTGATTGTCGACGGCGGCAAGGGCCAGCTCGGCGTGGCCGTGGAAGTGCTCAAGGAGTTCGATCTGCTGGACCAGGTGCCGGTGGTGGGCCTGGCCAAGCAGCGCGAGGAATTGTTCCAGCCCGGCAAACGCACGTCAATCCTTCTGCCGCGCGACTCGGAGGGTCTGTATCTGGTGCAGCGCATCCGCGACGAGACCCACCGCACCGCCATCACCTACCACCGCAACCAACGCAGCAAGACCGGGCTGGCCTCGACGCTGGAAACTGCGCCCGGCATCGGCCCCAAGCGCCGCCAGGCATTGCTCAAAGCCTTCGAGGGCGATGTAGCAGCCATCAAGGCCGCCGCTATCGAGGAACTGGCCGCCGTGCCTGGCATGACCCTGGCCGCAGCCCAGGCGCTGAAGGAACACCTGTAGTAACCCGTAACCAAGAGATGCCTCCCGCAGACTCCGGGTTACGTGTTACTCGTTACGCATTACGCTTCACCTTTCACCGATCCCTACGCATGATAACCATCGACGGCAGCACCGGCGAGGGCGGCGGACAGGTCCTGCGCACAGCGCTCAGCCTGGCGGCCATCCTGGGCCAGCCCATCCAGATCACCAACATCCGCGCTGGCCGCAAGCAGCCCGGCCTGCGGCCGCAGCACGTCCAATCGGTCAAGGCGGCCGCGGCGCTGTGCAATGCCCGGCTGGAAGGCGTGCAGGAGCACAGCCGCGAGCTGCGCTTCGAGCCGCAGACCCCGCCCCAGCCTGGCGCCTACGGCTTCGACATCGGCACGGCCGGCGCGGCCACACTGGTCTTGCAGACGGTGCTGCTGCCCTTGGCGCTGGCCGGCGGGCCGTCCACCGTTGTCGTGCGCGGCGGCACCCATGTGTCCTGGAGCCCTCCTTTTGATTATGTCGAACAGGTCTACCTGCCTGCGCTGGCCGCGCTGGGCATTGAATGCCAGGTGGAGCTGGTCAAATGGGGCTTCTATCCCAAAGGCGGCGGCGAGCTGCGGGCGACCATCGAACCCGCCGCCTTTGCTCTGGCCGGCCCTGCCGTTGCTCTGGCCGGTCTCCGACCGAGCCAGCACCCGCCCTGGACAAAGCAGCGCGGTCAGTTGACTGCTCTGTCGGTGCTCTCAGCCGCAGCCAACGTGGGCAACCAGGTGACCGCGCGCCAGGCCAGCCGGGCCCACAA
>JBFYTD010000489.1:0-2948 GCA_041300885.1 Anaerolineae bacterium
CATGCCCATCACTCGCCCCCCGCAGGTGACACTCTCCGCCGAGAACATCGCGCGGCTGATGACCTACCCGCGACCGCCGCAGGACAACGGCATCGGTCTGCACTTTCACGTCGACCTGGCGCCTGAGTTCATTCAGCGCACCGTGACCAATCTGAAATCGATCCGCGCCACGTGGACCATGATCTACGCCCAGGACGAGCAGCTAGCGGAGCGCGCGGCCGTTGCCTGCTTCCGCGCCGGCATCATGCCGGTGGTGCGCATCGGCAAGCTGATCGATGAAGGCTTCGATCCCGTGCCCTACGTCCACGGGCTGCGCCGGGCGCTGGCGGCCAGCGACTTTCCCCACGATCCCGCCCGGCCTCCGCTGTATGTGCAGGTCTACAACGAGCCCGAGGACTGGCGCGAGTGGATGCCGCACGAGAAGCCGCCCGGCTGGCAAATGCCATCCAACTGGGCGCAGACCTTCGGCCGCAACTGGGCGCAACAGGCCGCGCGCATTTACGACGCCGGCGGCTATCCTGGCATTCAGGTGCTGGATCGGGCCGGTTTCGACGTAGCCGTGGACGCCATCGCGGCCATGGGCCGGCAAGATATCTGGCAGCGGGCTTTCTTTGCCCATCACAACTACGGTGAGAACCATCCGCCGGACTACCCCTACGACGCCCGCAACCAGCAGGACCATCCAGGTCGTACCATTCTGGACGACTACATCTGCGCGCTGAAGTTCCAGGCCCACGCATCGTGGATGCAGGAGCGGCTGGGCTTCGTGTTGCCCTTGATCGGCGGCGAAGGGGGCTGGCTGCCCGGCGCCGAGGAGGACCGGCGCTATCCCAAGGTGGAGCCGCCGCTGCACGCCCGCTATACCGTGGAGATGTTCCAGTGGCTGCGCACGGGCGTGCTCTCTAATGGCCAGCCGCTGCCTGACTACCTGTTCAGCATCACCGCCTGGATCGCCGGCTCCTGGACGTTCCAGGGCCAGAACTGGTGGGACAACCCGCTGTTCCCTGACGGCAAGCTGACGCAGACCATCGAAGCTATGCAGGCCATCGGGCCCTTCGAACGCCGTTTTAGCTGGCAGGGCGCGGCCCCTCCCACGCCGGTAGATCCAACTCCGCCTGCACCGGTGGATCCAACGCCGGTAGAGCCAACGCCGCCTGCGCCGGTGGTCCCGCCCTTGCCGACCCAACCGCTGCCGGCCCTGCGCAAGGGCGACTGGATCGATCCGTTCAAGGTGGAGGTAGTGCGCAACGAAAACCGGCCCGACCAGCCGCAAGGTGAGATCGTCTACCGCCTGGTGGACCTGTGGACGACGCGCGACAGCTCGTGGGAGCCCAACCCCTCGATCCCGGGCAGCCTGCCGGCCTGGGCGCGGGAGACCTACCTGCGCCCCAGCGACGCGCCCGACTACTTCGACGATGCTGGCGCCGACCACCATCTGCTGGCGCGCGTGCTGGACCTGGAGGGCCGGCCTGTGACCTCGTCCGACCTGGTGCTATTCTGGTCCGACGGCCTGCAGCAACTGGGCGATCCCGGCTACCAGGGCTACGTGCGCAAGACCCCCAAGAGCCACTCCGGCTGGGCCAACCTGGACATCTACGCGCGCTACGATCACACGAGGGGCGAGCGCGGCCCCTGGTGCTGGGCCCCGGCCGGCGCAGCCGATGTGGTGACCGGCGGCGGGCTGCCCGGCATGGGCTGGCACGTGTCCACCTTCGCCGTCTGGCGCGCCGAGCGCCGCCAGGCCGCGACCCCGCCGCCGGTGACACCGCCGCCCGTCACGCCGCCGCCCGTCACGCCGCCGCCTGTGACACCGCCACCCGTCACACCGCCGCCTGTGACACCGCCACCCGTCACGCCGCCGCCTGTGACACCGCCGCCCGTCACGCCGCCGCCGACCGGTCCTGCCTTGCTCGAGGCCATCCGGCGCAACGCGTGGGACAGCCTCGACATCCCCTTCAATCCCGACGCCGCCATCGGCCGCTACGCCCGCGCCAACAACCTGGGCGTGCCCATGACCGGCGAGTTCGACGTGGCCGGCCACCGCTGCCAGGGCTTCGCCAACGGCATCGTCTACGTGCCCATCGGGCAGTGGGATCAGGTAAAACACATTCCCTGGTAAGTCACACAGGTGGTGCAGAGGACTTGGGAAGTCGCAGCCGTTCTGCGGCTTCCCAAGTCAATCCTGCACCCCGGAGGCGATCCATGCCCGATACCCTGATTCATCCCAACGGCATCGACGCCGAGACCGGCGAGCCGCTGCTGCCGTCGCTGCCGGTGGAGACCGTGGCGGCCATGGCGCGCGGCCAGCCTATTGCCAAGGAAGAACTGGACGAGCTGCGAGCGCGCGTCACGGTGCTCAAAACGCGCCGCGAGGACGACTACGGCGTGATGGCTGGCGTCGACCCCAACGACCTGGCCCAGGCCGGCTGGGGCGTGATCTTCGCCTTCGAGGACGAGGGCGAGCTGCCCGCGCTGCGCGAGGCGTTAGGGCCGTTGCTGAACCTGCGCCGCAGCCAGGCCGGTGAGCGCTACCGCGACGAGACGGTCGATCCCAAGTTTTTTTATCAACCCGGCGAGTCGATGAACGCCTGGCGCAGCCGCAACGGCGGCGCGCCGGGCGCGGTAGACCCGCGCCGCATTCCCTATTACCTGCTCATCGTCGGCGATCCGCAGCGCATCCCTTTTCACTTCCAGTATCAACTGGACGTGGCCCATGCAGTAGGGCGCATCCAGTTCGACACGCTGGACGAGTACCACAGCTACGCGACCAGCGTGGCGGCCAGCGAGGACCCGGCCCGGCCGCTGGACCTGGCGCGCAGCGCGGCCTTCTTCGGCGTGCGCAATCGCGTTGACTATGCCACCCAGATCAGCGCGCAGCATCTGGTCAGTCCGCTGGCCGACACCATGAGCGACAAGCTGGCCGGCTGGCAGGTGCAGCGCTGGATGGA
>JBFYTD010000490.1:0-2943 GCA_041300885.1 Anaerolineae bacterium
ACCAACTGGCTGGTCTTGGTCTCTTGCAGTTTGTAGGCCAGATCAGCCACGGCTCGATTCTGGTTGACCTCCTGGTCGTAGGCAGCCTTCTGCACAGCGTAGCTCTTCTGCGACTCGGCGATGCGCGTCTCGGCGCCGTACTTGGCTGTCTCACCTTCCTGGCGGGCCTGGGCGCTCTTGATGGTGGCATCGCGTGCGGCCTCGGCCTGGCCGATGGCCGCGTCGCGCTTGACCTCAGCGGTGCGCTTCTGGCCCAGTGCATCCAGGTAACCCTGGTCGTCCTGGATATCGCGAATGGTGAAGGAGATGATGCGCAGGCCCATCGCGGCCATGTCGCCTGACGAGACCTCCTGCACCTGCTGGGCGAAGGCATCGCGGTCGCGGTAGACCTCTTCCACCGTCAACGTACCCAGAATAGCGCGCAGGTGGCCTTCCAGCGTCTGCAAAGCCACGTTGCGGATCTCGTCCTCGGTCTTGGAGAGGAAGAGCTGGGCCGCGGTGCGGATGGCCGCGTCGCTGGGGTCGATCGACACCTGGGCCACGCCGTCAACCGTGATGGGCACGCCCTGCACGGTGTAGACGCGGTGGGTGACAACGTCGATGGTCATCACCTCCATCGACAGCTTGTCAACCCGCTCGATGGCCGGGAAGACGAAGGTGCCGCCGCCGCGCACGATGCGGAAGGCCTGGCCATCTTTGCGCCGGCGGCCTGAGATCACCAGCACCTCATTCGGCCCGACCTTGTGATAGCGGTTGGCGAACACGATGCCAAACGCCAGCAACACAATGACCAGCACTATCGGCACACACGCCAGGGGTAGAAGACTTTCCATAGTTCATGCTCCTGTGGGGAAACCGCAATCGGGCCGGCAGGGACCAATGCCCGAAAAATGATGAGCCAGTGGCTCGGTCAGCCGATTTGGACGGCGCAATTATTCAAGCTGGCGCTTTCGAACGGTCACCACACCCGCGCCTAAGACTTGTTCGATGACGACGGTCGTTCCGCGCGCGATCGGCGCGCTGTCCGCCGAGCGGGCCGGACGACTCATACGCTCATGGTGGATCTCGAACTGGACCTCGCCCAGGCCGGTGGTGGGGATAGGCGTCGTCACGAACCCTTCGACGCCGACCATATCTGCCTCGGAGATGTCGGTGCTGCCGTGCATCTCAATCAGCAGCCGGCTGTAGACGTAGGCGACCAACAGGCTGATAGCCGCAGCGGAAAAGCCTGAGATGACCAGGCTGAGCCGTGCGTCCATACCGAATCCGACCGAAGTGATCAGCCCAACGCCGCCGAAGACGGCTAAGAAAGCGCCAATGGTGACCGGGCTGAAAATGGTCAGTTCGCCCGCTCCGTCACCTTCCGCGCCGACGTCTGCGCCGCCATCCGCGCCCTCTCCACCGACGCCGCTCAGAAACAGCGAGGCCAATGCCAAGACTAACCCGGCCATCAGCGACGAGAAGTAGATGCAATTGAGGGTCGTGCTGTTTGCTGCGTCAAGAAGGCCCGACAAAATGGCTTCCTCCTTGTGTGGGGAATAGCCTGCGGCCGGCTTGTGGATGCTGTAACACGTTGAAGTCATTATACCTGTGAACTGCCGGAAGGTCAATCAGGGAAGCCGCATTGCTTTGTGCCACGCGCTCGCTGTGGTATAATCCGCGCCAAGACTTCGGAGGTCGCCAAGCACGAGACGGCCATTTCCAGAGTCTTGGGCTGTACACAATCAAACCTGGAGGATCTACTTAGTGGCAAAATCAAGCAAAGGACGCCAACGCCGTGACTGGCGTCGCACAGTGTTTCTTATCATCAGCGTTTTGATCGTACTTTCGATGTTGCTCAGCATGGCCGTCGCCTTCGCGCCCACCCCTGTGCCCTAAGCCTTGGGCAATAAGGACTTAGTGCGATCCAACAAGCAGCCGGCTGCGCGGCCGGCGGGTGTGGCTGAACTGGAAGATACAGCAGACGTGGCCGCCAGTGACCGGCGGCGCGGCGCCTGGCTGGCCATTCTGGCGGTGTTTTTCTTCGCCACCTCACCCGTTCTTGTGCGCCTGGCCGATCCGCTGAGCCCGTACGAGAAGACGGCCGGCCGGCTGGCCGTGGCCGCGCTGGGACTGCTGCTGGTGATGCGGGTGCGCCGTGAGCCTTTCCGCTTGACCCGCCGTGACCTGCCCCTGTTCCTCGGCATCGGACTGATCGCCGCGCTGCATTTCGTTGCCTACGTCGCCTCCCTCAACTTCACCACCATCGCCCACTCGCTAGCCATCGTCTACACGGCGCCGATTTTCGTGGCCATCTTCTCGGCCTGGTTTCTGCACGAGCCGATCCGACCGCGGCAGTGGCTGGGCGTTCTGGTGGCCGTGCTGGGCGTGGCGATCCTGGCCGGCTTCGAGCCCAACTGGAGCGCCCGCATGGCGTTGGGCGACCTGCTGGCCCTGCTGTCGGCGGTGATGTTCGGGCTGTACTCAGTCGCCGGCCGCAAACAGCGCTCCAGCTATTCGCTGTTCACCTATGCGGTGGCCGTCTATGGCTTGGCGGCGCTGTGGGTGTTGCCAGCGGCTGCGGCTAACTTCACGCCGGCCGGCTACACGCTGGCGCCGCTGCTGGCCGTGCTGGCCTTGGGCATCATCCCGCTGGGCATCGGCCACACCCTGTACAACGCTGCGCTGCGCCACACCCACGCCACCACCGCCAACCTGATCGCCACCCAGGAGGTGACGCTGGGCATCCTGCTGGGCGCGCTGATCCTGGGCGAGATACCCCAGTTGAACGAGATGGCCGGTGTGTTGGTGACGCTGCTGGGCATTGCGCTGGTGCTGCTGTAGTGGTCTTTTCTGGCAAAGGTACGTCAACCGCTTTCACCTGTGACGGCATAATTCTTCCTTAGAGCAAAATCCATCATGCCCACCAAGCCCAACCCAAGCTGTCGCTTCTTCTACCACGAC
>JBFYTD010000491.1:0-2943 GCA_041300885.1 Anaerolineae bacterium
GCAGACCGTCTACGTCGTGGCCAGGGAACTGGACTTGGCCGACTCCACCTTCTACAAGCGCCAGCGCCAGGCTATCGCCAACCTGGCCGGCGTGCTGGCCGGCATGGAGACCGCCGCGCGCGGCCAGCGCAGCACCACGGCCGCGACGCGTCTGCCCTGGATCGACCACGGACGGCTGTTCGGCGTCGAGCCTCTGCTGCGCCAGATCGGCGACCTGCTGACCGCGGCCGAGCCGCCGGCATGGATCGTCATGCTCACAGGCTTGGGCGGCCAGGGCAAAACCACCGTGGCGCGCAGCGCGCTGGAGCAGATCGTCCAGCGCGCCGATACAGCGTGGGAAGTAGGCTGGGTCAGCGCACAACAGCAGTCCTTCCACCCCAGCGGCGTCATCCGCCCCCTGGGCGCGCCCGCGCTGACGGCCGACGACCTGCTGCTGGCCCTGGCGGCGCAGTTGCTACCGGCTGATGTGCGCGCTGTCCCCTTCACCAGCCAACGCGCGCTGGACGCGCTGCAAACGCACCTGCGCCAGACCCCCCACCTGGTGGTGATCGACAACCTGGAGACGCTGGTCGATGTGGAGGTGTTGCTGCCCACGCTGCGCCGCCTGGCCGGCCCCAGCCGCTTCCTGCTGACCTCGCGCAAGGCGCTGCCGGGCGAGACCGACCTCTACCATGTCCCGGTGCCGGAACTGACCGAACAGGACGCGTTGGCGCTGCTGCGCTACGAGGCAGGCGTGCGCAACCTGCCATCGGTCAGCAACGCCAGCGACGCCGATCTGCGCCCAATTTACGAGACGGTCGGGGGTAATCCGCTGGCCATTAAGCTCGTGGTGGGGCAGTTGTATGTGCTGTCGCTGCCCCAGGTGGTGGACAACCTGCGCCAGGCGCGCGGCCGGAAGATCGCTGACCTGTACCGCTACATCTACTGGCAGGCCTGGAACCAACTGGACGCCGACGCGCAGGATGTGCTGCTGGGCATGCCCGTTTTTGCCCAAAGCGGAGCCGACCTGGCCAGCATCGAGCGCATCAGTGAGGTGCAGGGCGGCCGGCTGGTGCAGGCGCTGGAGCGCCTGGCCCATCTGTCGCTGGTCAACGTGGCCGGCGACCTGTGGACGCGGCGCTACAGCATCCATCGGTTGACGGAGACCTTCATGATTCGGGAGGTAATCCGCTGGCAGGGTGGAACGGCTGATTGGGACGATGATCTGGCGGAGACATCGCTCCAATGAGTGTGCGACGCGGTGACGGTGGCGTTAACGACAAAGGCGGCGGGCTCGGTCAGGAGACCGGCCCGAGCGGTCATTTGTCCAGCGACCTGCTGGCCCGCTTCCAGCGCAAGATCGCCGCCAACGCGGCCGCCTGGCTGGACTTCGTGCAGGCCCACAACGACGATCCAGCGGCGTTGGAACGCGAGCTGGCCAACCTGACCAAAGCCGCCCGGCAGGCCCTGCTGGAGCCGCTGGCCTGGGACGAAGGGCTGGCGCTGCTGGGCGAGACCTGGCCCCACGTGGAGGTGCGCGGCCAGTGGCAAGCCTGGCAGAGCCTGCTGGCCCAGGGGCTGGACGTCAGCCGCCAGGCGGGCCGCGCCCGCTTCGAGGCCTTGCTGCTGGATCAACTGGGCGAGGTGGCGCGGCTGCTGGGCGACAACCGCGGCGCGCACGAGCATTTCCAAGCCGCGCTGGCTCTCTACCGCGCCCTGGCCGATCCAGCCGGCGCAGGCCAAACCCTCAGCCACCTGAGCCAGGTGCAATTGGCCCTCAACCACTGGGACGCAGCCGTTGAGTCGTGCCAGCAGGCTGTGGTGCTGCTCACCGGCCTGGATCGGCCCAACGAATTGGCGATTGCGCACAACAACTGGGGCATCATCTGCGCCGAACAGGGACAGTTCGAAGACGCATTGACGCACTTCGAGCAGGCTGAAGTGAGCTTTCGCGCCGCTGGCAACCTGCGCGGCCAGAGCAAAGTCAACCTCAACCGCGGCGACCTCTATCGCCGGCGACAGCAATGGGATGCTGCCGAAAGCTTCTTTCGCCAGGCCCTGGCGCTGCACGAGGAGCTAGGTGATCGACTGAACCTGGCCATCCTGCAGATGAATCTGAGCATCCTGCTGTACGAACGCGGGGAGCCGGCCGAGGCGTTGGCGCTGAGCCTGGAGGCTGAGACGGCTTTGCGGCGTTTGCACAATCGCCCCGTTCTGGCGCGCGTCTGCAACAACCACGGCATGTTTCTCGCGGCTCTGGGCCGGCTGGCTGAGGCGCAAGAGGCATTCGAGGAAGCTGCACGCCTGCACCTGGAGAACGGCGACCGGCTCTACGCGGCCGACAGCCTGAACAACTGCGCCAACGCGCTGCTCGACGCAGGGCGGCTGGACGAGGCCCAGGACTACCTGGCGCGGGCGCGGGCTTTGCTGGAGGCGCTGCCCAGCCTGCCCGACTGGATGGTGGAGGACTGCCAGCGCCTTGCTGCGCGCTTTGAGTTGGCCGCGGGGACGCAGCCCGCCACGTGACCGGACTGCGCCCCACGGGGCTATGCATGCGGGTCAGCCGCCGCAGGAGCCGGCACCCTGGCAGCCGCCATTGGGCGCCAAAGGGGCAGCAGTCGGCGTTGGCGTCGCCTCGCCGTCGTCGGCGTAAACCACGCCCGGCGGCCGGGACGCGCTGTCGTAGAAACCCGAGTTCGCCGGCAGGGCGAGCACGGTCGTGAACAGCAGCATCGCCACGACTGCAATGAGAAGCAGGCGCTGTTTCATCGGTCAGCTCTCCTTTCTGGTGAGATTTGGAGAACTGAGCGCTGGAGCTCCACGACCTGACTGGGCCAGATCGTCTAGAACGCCCATCCCTTGTCGGGGACTGCCCGCTGGCCAGGCAGGCAGCTTCACTCAAGAAGAAGCGCCGGCGGGCTCAAAATCTTTCATGCGGGGGCGCGGTTCCTTGGCTGGTTAAAG
>JBFYTD010000492.1:0-2940 GCA_041300885.1 Anaerolineae bacterium
GCGCAACGCACGTTTGGGCGCAGTGGGCGCGCGGCCCAACGCTTTCAACACCACGCGCTACAGCGAGAAACTGCTCCAGTCGGTTGGCGTCTCGGTGCAAACGGTGGACCTGTCCGAGCTGCTCGCCGTCGCCAATCGCCTGAAGGACGAAGACGCAGCCGTCAAACAACGGCTGGACGCAATCCTTGCCTACATTCCCACCGGTGGCGTGCCATCACCCTCCCTCCTGCGCATGGCCAAGTTCGGTGTGGCTCTCACCCGTTGGATGGATGCGCTGGATATCCAGGCTACCGCTTTGCAGTGTTGGAACTCGATCCAGAGGAACTACGGCATCAACGTCTGCACGCTGATGAGCATGATGAGCGAGCAGTTGATGCCGTCGGCCTGCGAGGTCGACATCACCGGCGTGGCCTCGATGTATGCCCTGCAACTGGCCACCGACCAGCCGGCTGCGCTGGTGGACTGGAACAACAACTACGCCGGCGACCCGAACAAGTGCGTATTGTTCCACTGCGGCAACTTCGCCAAGTCCTTCTTCTCCGACGCCCGCATGGCCTATGCCGACATCCTAGCCACCACGCTGGGCCAGGAAAACACCTATGGCGCCATCGCCGGCCGCGTCCCGGCCGGGCCGATGAGCTTCTCCCGCATCTCCACCGACGACGTCAACGGACGCATCCGCGCCTACTGCGGCGACGGCGCCTTCACCGACGATGCGTTGGACACCTTTGGCAGCCGAGCGGTCGTTGAAGTACCCAAGCTGCAACATCTGTTGAAGTACATCTGCCGCAACGGTTTCGAGCACCATACGGCGATGGCCGCGGCGCCTTCGGCAGCGATCCTGGCCGAAGCCTTTGAGACTTACTTCGGCTGGGATGTGTACCGGCATTGACCACCGCCAGCCGCATTGACCGACGCCTAGATCAGGCCCGGCCGGCAGAAAGGGACCTATGGCACGCATCGATGAACTGCGCCTGATGACCAAGGTGGCCCGCCTCTACTATGTGGATGGACTGCGCCAGACCGAGATCGCCGAGCAGCTTGACATCTCGCAGGCAACCATTTCTCGCTTGCTGAAACGAGCCCAGGATGAGCAGATCGTGCGCTTCAGTCTCAACGCGCCTGTAGGCATTCACGCCGACCTGGAGCGACAGCTCGAGGCGACCTACGGCCTGAAGGAAGCGATCGTGGTGGAGAGTTTGCCGGACGACAGGCAGATCATGCGCGATCTCGGCTCGGCAGCGGCCTTCTATCTGAATACTACACTCAAGCCGAATGAGGTGATCGGCATTTCGTCCTGGAGCGCAAGCCTACTGGCAACGGTCGATGCCATGATGCCCGTGACGCGACCGATTGGCGCGCAGGTGGTTCAGATTCTGGGCGGCGTGGGAACCCCAACCGCTGAAAGCAACGCCGTACATATCGTCAGCCGGCTGGCCATGCTGGTGCAGGGACAATCCATCCTGCTGCCGGTGCCGGCTGTGGTCAGTGCGCAGGACACGCGCCAGTTGTATCTGCAAGACCCCTTCGTCTGCGAAACCATCGAACGCTTCGCCAGCGTTACGCTGGCATTGATCGGCATCGGCAGCTTGGAGCCGTCCGACCTGCTGGCATCCAGCGGCAATATCTTCTCAGCACAGGAATTGCAGGCCCTGCGCGACCAGGGCGCGGTCGGCGATGTCTGCCTGCGCTATTTCGACGCCGAGGGCGTGCCCGTTCAGACGCCGCTCAATGATCGGGTGATCGGCATGGAACTCGAGCAACTGCGCAAGGTGAAGCGATCGGTGGGTATTGCCGGCGGCGCACGCAAGCAGGCCGCGATTCGCGGCGCGCTGTTGGGTCGCTATATCAACGTTCTGATCACCGACTTGCACACGGCGCAGGCCTTGGTTCCCTCGTGAAAACTCCCTTCAGCCGGACTGCGGTCACAGAAACTTGTCATAAAAAGAACCCCTTGGCTGCGCCAGCTAAGGGGTTCTTTGTTTCGTTTGATGGTCTGCCACAGACTCGCATTGCCTGTGTCCGGGCTCATCAGACGAGGGTCACGGCAGGCGACTCTCACCGAGCTTGGTTGCTTTTCTGGGCATCACAGCGTCCAGCAACTCCTTGGTTGGACATCCCTTGAGTAGAAAGGCGTCTGCCCCTGCCGCTAGGACAGACGTGCGGTCAGTGGCGTACATGGTCAGCACCACGACCCTGGTGGCCGGCCAGCCGCTCTTGATGGTCTTGATCGTCGCCATGCCGTTCTGCCGTGGCTCAGCAGCGGACACCGAGTGCGGTTGCAGATCCATGACTACGACATCTGGGAGGAGCGCCGCCACCTGGGCTAATGCCTGTGGGCCGTCCTCTGCCTCGCCGACGACCTCAACAGGGTAGAAACTGGCCGGAGCAGGCTGGCCGGCGCGTTCGGGAGCGCTCCAACGTATAGCCGTGAGCAGGGCCCTCAGGCTGCGCCGCGCGCGCGGCTGGTCGTCGACAATGAGCACTCGTGTGAACATGTTGAACTGTCCTCTACACCTCGGCTACCGGATCGACCTGGTGCTCACGCATCCAGCGGTTGCTTTGCGACTCGGCATGCCATCGGGTGTAGCCGTATCTCTCCTGCAACGCATCGGCCAGCCGCGCGCCTTTGCCCTCGATGCTCGCCAGGTCGTCATCGCTCAGCTTGCCCCAATACTTCCTCGTCTGTCCACAGACCTCTTGCCAGCGGGCTTCCGGCATGTCATTGGTCAGTGAGTAGTCGCCTGTTTTCAACATGAACCATCTCCTTGCACCTACACGATTATCTCGCTCGTGGACTTAACGTTTTGTAGCCTTACCCGTGTGCGGCGTCAACAGCACCATCGCGGCCGCGCCGGAGAGAACGCCGATCGATAGGCCGGCCAGCAGGCCGGCCAACAGGCCGCTCCAATAGCCCCGCATCTGTTGGGCGCCGTTCTT
>JBFYTD010000060.1:0-8316 GCA_041300885.1 Anaerolineae bacterium
ACCAGGACAGCGTTGACATAGTCATGACGGAATCGAACCACCTCCACATCGTCCACCTGGACGCCACCCACCACGCCGAGATCATCGACCTCTGGCAGCGAGCGGGGCTGCATATCCGGCCGGCCGGGCGGGACAGCCTTGAGGCCTTCACGGCCCAGATGGCCACCGGCGTGCAGACCCCCATCGGCCTGCGCGACGGGGAGCGGCTGGCGGCGGTGGTCCTGGCCACCCACGACAGCCGCAAGGGCTGGATCAACCGCCTGGCCGTGGACCCCGACTACCGCCGCCAGGGGCTGGCCACGCGGCTGATTCGCCTGGCCGAGGAGCATTTCCATGGTCTGGGTATCGACATCTGGGCTGCGCTGATCGAGGACTGGAACGAGGCGTCGCTTGCCCTTTTTAACCAGACCGGCTATGCGCTGGCCGCCGACATCACCTACGCCAGCCGGCGCAGCCACGCGGATGTCTGACGCCCTACCCACTTCACCGAGCAGCCTGGCTGTGCCACAGCCTCTATCCACTATGCCAGAGATTGTACCGCTCGATGCGCCTGAGCAGGCGGCAGGTCGCGCAGCCACTGGCCGTGACAGCCAGGGGGCCGACGCGCGCTTCAAGGCCTTCTACTTCCTCTTCTTCGCCGGCCTGGCTGCCTTTGCGCCCTTTCTGACTCTCTACTACGAGGGGCTGGGCATGTCCGGCCGCCAGATTGGCGTGCTGGCCGCGATCCTGCCACTGGTCTCCCTGCTGGCGGCCTCCCTGTGGGGCGGGCTGGCGGACGCGACGCGCCAGCACCGGCGACTCTTGGGCCTGGCCGTAGCCGGCACCATGGCGTGCGCGCTGATGCTGTCTGCTGCCACCTCTTTTGTGACACTGGCGCTGCTGGTGGCGGGCTTCGCCTTTTTCATGGCGCCGATCAACCCGCTGGTCGACAACTCGGCGCTGGCCATGCTGGGCGAGCGCCGCAACCGCTACGGGCGCCTGCGCCTCTGGGGCGCGGTGGGCTGGGGCCTGTCGGCGCCGCTGATCGGCCGCTTTGTGGAGCAAAACGGGGTACACTGGTCCTTCCTCAGCTACGCCCTGATCATGGGACTGACGTTGATCGTCGTGCTGCGCCTGCCCATCAGCCAGGCCAGCATCGGCGGCGCGTTCTGGCAAGGCTTTCGCCTGTTGATGGGCAACCGGCGTTGGGTGCTCTTCCTGGTGGTGGCTTTCATCGCCGGGCTGGGCGCCGGCATCGTCAACAACTACCTGTTCCTCTACATGAACCAGCTAGGCGCCAGCAAGACACTGATGGGGCTGGCCCTGACGGTCGCCACGCTTAGCGAGCTGACCGTCTTCGCCCTCTCGGACCGCATGCTGAACCGCTGGGGCACCGGGCGTATGCTGGCTGCCTCCATCATCGCCATGGTGATCCGGCTGCTAGCCTACTCGGTGATCACGACGCCCTGGACGGTGCTGCTGATCCAGTTGTTGCACGGTTTCACCTTCGCCGCGCTGTGGACCGCAGGTGTGGCCTATGCCCACCGCTCGGCCCCGCCCGGCATGGGCGCCACCGCGCAGGGGGTCTTCTCAGGGGTGACCATGGGCCTGGCCACGGCCACCGGCGCGTTGATCGGCGGCTGGCTGTACCAGAGCGCCGGCGCGGTGCTGATGTTCCGCTGGGTGGGGATCGGCATCGCCCTGGCTCTGCTGGCGGCGGGGGCGGCCGCCCGATACCTGGCCAAACCAGACCCGCCCGCCTAGACAAATGCGGCCGCGTAAGGTAGAATTCGACGCCGCAACGCCTCTGACCTGAGAATTGCTCCCGGATTACACGGATCGGACTTTGGTTTGTTGCTCGGGCCGGTCTGTGGGCTGCCACCGATCCCGCCCGTTTGCCAGGAGTTTCTTGCCCGGGCGCATCTGGCCCAAAGGCATGGGAAACCTGTCAAGGAGATGATCGTGTCGGAACTCAACCAGCTTGCCGAACAGATTCGGACGTGCCAGCGCTGCCGCCTGGCCCAGACGCGCCTCCAGGCCGTGCCGGGCGAAGGGCCAGAGCACGCCCCTTTCCTGCTGATCGGTGAGGGGCCAGGCTTTCACGAGGACCGACAGGGACGGCCCTTTGTCGGCAAATCGGGCGACCTGCTGACGACTCTGCTGGCCAGTATCAACCTCAGCCGGCGCGACGTGTTCATCGCCAACGTGGTCAAGTGCCGGCCGCCCGACAACCGCGACCCACTGCCCGACGAGATCGAGGCCTGCCGGCCCTACCTGGAGCGGCAGATCGAGCTGATCCGGCCCAAGCTGGTGATCACCCTGGGGCGCATCTCCATGGCGCGCTATTTCCCCGGCCAGTCCATCACCCGCATCCACGGCCAGATCAAGCGGGTGGGCGAGGTGGGCTATGTGCCCATGTTCCACCCGGCCGCGGCGCTGCGCAACCCGCAGTGGATGGCTGCCATCCGGGAGGATTTCGCCCAATTGGCGCCGCTGGTGGCTGAGCTCTACCCCGGCCGCACCGGTGAGGCAAATCACGAAGAGACTGACGAGGCGCAGCAACTGAGCTTGTTTTGATCCCACAGCGCAGACGTGTTTCGACACTTGCGCCTGCGTGCAGTGCATGTGTACGCCGCAGACGGCTACTCAACCTAGGAGATCATAGCTTGTACGACGACTTTCCCTCTGCTGACAGCGCAACCGAGCCGATTCTGCGCGTGATCCCGCTGGGCGGCGTGGGCGAGATCGGCAAGAACATGATGGTGCTGGAGTGCCAGGGCCGGCTGTTGGTGATCGACGCCGGCCTGATGTTCCCCGACAGCGAGATGTTGGGCGTGGACATCGTCATCCCCGACATCGAATACCTGGTGGAGCGGGCTGACCAGATCGAGGGCATCATCCTAACCCACGGCCACGAGGACCACATCGGCGCACTGCCCTACGTGCTGCAACAGATCGCCGCGCCGGTCTACGGCGCGCGCCTGACCCTGGGCCTGGCCGAGGTCAAGCTGCGCCAGCGCGGCCTGCTGGACGAGGTCGATCTGTACCCCGTCACTGCCAACGACGTGCTGGAGCTGGGGCCGTTCACCGTCGAGTTCTTCCACGTCTGCCACTCCATCCCCGACACGTTGGGCGTGGCCGTCACGACGCCGGTGGGGCTGGTGGTCTACTCCTCCGACTATAAGTTCGACCAGCATCCGGCCGATGGCCGGCTGACCGACTTTGCCCGCCTGCAGTCGCTGGGCGACCGCGGCGTGCTGCTGCTGCTCTCCGACTCCACCAACGCCGAGAGCGCCGGCTTCACGCCCTCGGAGAAGGACCTGGAGCAGTCGCTGGAGCAGATCATCCACGCCGCGCCTGGGCGGGTCTTCCTGGCCACCTTCGCCTCCAACATCTCGCGCGTCAACCAGGTCATCCGTATGGCTGAGCGGGCCGGCCGGCGCGTGGGGCTGGTGGGACGCTCCATGCGCGACAACGCCCGCATGGCGGCCAAGCTGGGCTACCTGGACATGGACCCGGCGCAGATGCTCAGCTACGAGCAGATGGAAAGCCTGCCCGGCGAGCAGGTGATCGTGGTCTGCACCGGCAGCCAGGGGGAGCCGACCTCGGCCCTGGTGCGCATGAGCATGGAGGATCACCGCGTTGGCATCCGTCCCGGCGATACAGTCATCGTTTCGGCTGTGCCGATCCCCGGCAACGAGGAGCTGGTCAACCGCACCATCGACAACCTCTTCCGCCTGGGGGCAGATGTGCTCTACCACGAGTTGGCTCACGTCCACGTCAGCGGGCACGGCAGCCGCGAAGAACACAAGTTGATGATCAATCTGGTACGGCCGCACTATTTCATCCCTATCCACGGGGAATACCGCCATCTGGTGCTGCACAGCCGGCTGGCCGCGTCCATGGGCATCCCGGCCGAGAACATCTTCGTGATCGAAAGCGGCGACGTGATGGAATTCGGCGCTGGCTGGGCCCGGCCGGCCGAGCCGGTCACCGACGGCCACGTGCTGGTGGATGGGCTGGGCGTGGGCGACGTGGGCCAGGTGGTGCTGCGCGACCGGCGGCACCTGAGCCGCGATGGCTTCGTGGTGGCCATCGCCGGCGTGGATCAGGCCACCGGCGAGATTGTCGTCGAGCCGGAGATCCTGACGCGTGGCTTTGTCTACGTGCGCGACGCGGAGGATCTGATCGAACAGGCCAGGGCGCGCGTGCGCGAGGCGCTGGGCCACCCCGGCCCGCCCTCAGCCATCGGCGGCAACATCCGTGACGCGCTGGCCGACCTGATCTACAAGCAGACCGGCCGGCGGCCCATGATCCTGCCGTTGGTGTTGGAGGTGTGACGGCGGGGCGGCGTGAGAAATGTCATTTCTTCGGAAGAAATGACATTTCTGGCTGCGCCTGCGCCCCTTTCCATTTCGCAGCATCCGTGTTATACTCTTGCACGGATGTTCTAGCACTCAGTGAATGAAATTCACCGCCTGAAGCTGAGAAAGCCCCTCAGGGCTTAACGGAGCCCCTTCCCAGCGCCTGCCCTGCAGAGCCGGGAGGTAAGGGCGCTTCTCATGTTCAGCCAGGGATTTCCAATCCCTGGTCCCGCCAACCATCATGGCCAACAAACGCAGCAACAACGCAAAAAAGAAGAAAAGCCCACGGATCGACCTGAGCAGCCTGAGCCAGGGCGAAGTTTGGGGCCTGATCCTGATCCTGCTGGGCGTGGTGACACTGCTGGCAATGCTCTCGCCGCGCCAGGGTGCACTGACCAGTTGGTGGATCGAGCAACTGCGCAGTCTCGTGGGCGACGGCGTACTGCTGCTGGTGCTGCTGATGATCGGCGTCGGGCTGTGGGGTGTGCTGCGCGGCGTCGGCCGGCTGGCCTACGTGCCCTGGTACCGGCCGCTGGGCGGCCTGCTACTCTTCGTGGCCATCGTCATCGCCCTGCACATGGATGGCTCCATCACCGAGAGCCAGGCATTGGCGCTGGCCGAGGAAGGGGAGCGCGGCGGCCTGCTGGGCTACGGCCTGAGCGAGCTGCTGATCCAGGGTTTCGGGTACACGCTGGCCTGGGTGCTGGTGATCACTATCGGCGTCAGCGGCCTGGTGCTGCTGATGGGGCCGCTGCTGATGGCCACCGGCGCCATGGCCATGATCTGGCTGCGCCACCGCCGCGACGACCGCGACCTGGCTGTGGGTTGGACCGGCAACGGCGAGGGCATTGCCAGCGCCGAGCCCTCCTGGTGGGAGCTTTTCCTGGCGCGACTGCGCAGTTTTTCCCGCGCCAAGCCCGCCGTCGAGCCAGACGAGCCCGCGTTGGTCATCGGCGGCCAGAACGGCCGGCCGGCGCGCGTCGTCGGCGAGGCCCCTGCGGCTACGCCGGAGCAGACCGTCGCCGGCCAGTCGCGCGGCCCGGCGCCCGGCTCGGCCGACTCGCTGATCCCGCGCATCATCGGCGGCGGCAATCGCACCTGGCGCCTGCCCGATGCCAGCGAGATTCTGGAGGAGGCCGAGGAAGTCGAGATCAGCCACGACGATATCAAGGAGCGGGCGCGCATCATCGAGCAAACCCTGGCCGACTTTGGCCTGCCCGTGCGGGTGGTGGAGGCCAACCCCGGCCCGGCTGTGACCCAGTTCGGCCTACAGCCCGGCTATCGCGAGCGGCGCAAGGCGCGCGACGAGCTGCGCCGCGAGGCTGAGGAGATCCTCAAGCAGCGCGGCTACGGCTCCTCCCGCCGGCCCATCACCGACGACCTGCTCAAAGAGGTGACAGAGAATGAAGTCGAGAAGTACGAGCGGGTCAAGATCAAGGTCTCCCGCATCCAGGCGCTGACAAACGACCTGGCCCTGGCGCTGTCAGCCTCGCCGATCCGCATCGAAGCGCCCGTGCCGGGCCGGCCCATGGTCGGTCTGGAGGTGCCCAACACCCAGAAAGCGCTGGTCTCCCTGCGCGGCGTGCTGGAGTCCGACACCTTCCGCGAGATGAAAAGCGCCCTTAGAATCGCTTTGGGCCAGGACACCTCGGGCCAATCAGCCGTGGCCGACCTGGCGCGCATGCCCCACCTGCTGGTGGCTGGCGCCACCGGCTCCGGCAAGTCGGTCTGCGTCAACTCGATCATCGCTACCCTGCTGCTGACCCACACGCCCGACACCCTGCGCTTCCTGATGATCGACCCCAAGATGGTGGAATTGATCACCTACAACGGCATCCCGCACCTCTTGTCGCCGGTGGTGGTGGAATTAGAGCGGGCCGTGCCGCTGCTGCGCTGGGCCACGGGCGAGATGGACCGGCGCTACAAGCTGTTCTCCAAGGAGGGCGCGCGCAACGTCGATGCCTACAACGAGAAGCTGGTCAAGCGCGGCGAGCCGGTGCTGCCCTACATCATCGTGGTGATCGACGAGCTGGCCGATCTGATGATGGTGGCCCCCGACGACGTGGAGCGCTACGTCTGCCGGCTGGCACAGATGTCGCGCGCCACCGGCATTCATTTGATTCTGGCCACCCAGCGCCCCAGCGTGGACGTGGTGACGGGGCTGATCAAGGCCAATTTCCCGGCCCGCATCGCCTTCGCCGTCACCAGCCAGATCGACAGCCGGGTGATCCTGGACACGCCGGGCGCCGAGGCGCTGCTGGGCCGGGGCGACATGCTCTTCATGCGTCCCGACAGCAGCAAGCTGGAGCGTTTGCAGGGCTGTTTCGTCTCCGACGGCGAGCTGGAGAAGCTGGTACGCTATTGGAAGGGTGTACGGGTTACCGATGGCAGCCCGGACGACGATAGCATCGTCCCTGCGCCGGGCGGCCTGCCGGCCATGCCCCCGCCCCGCCCCGAGGACGTCATGCAGGCCCCGCTGTGGGACGACTTGATCCAGCAGCAGCGCGCGGCGCAGAACAGCGACGACCTGTACGACGACGCTGTGACCGTGGTGCGCCAGGCCGGGCGGGCCTCGGTGTCGCTCTTGCAGCGCCGCCTGCGGGTCGGCTACAGCCGGGCCGCGCGGCTGATCGATCTGATGGAGGAGCGGGGCGTGGTGGGGCCGGACCAGGGCGGCAGCCTGGGCCGCGAGGTGCTGGCCGCTGCATCGTCGGCCGCCAAGCCGCCTGCGCCCAGCCAGCCGGCCGCCAGCCAGCAGCGCTGGGTGTCGGGCGACACGCCGCCGTGGGAAGATGAGAACGATGAGCTGTGAGGGCGTGAACACGTGAAGGTGTAAAACGTGAGATTCCAGGAGTGAGAACCATGTATGCAAAGCGTCAACAATGGATCAGCCCGGAAGAATATCTAGAGATGGAACGGCAGGCTGAGGCAAAGAGCGAGTATCTCGCCGGCGAGATCTTTGCCATGGCTGGCGCAAGCCGAACACACAACCTGATTCTAACCAACACGATAGTCAGCTTAGGCACAAGCCTCAAGAGGCGCGGCTGTGATATCTACGCCAACGACATGCGCGTGGAGGTCAGCCCTACCGGGTTGTACACCTATCCTGACGTGGTTGTCGTCTGCGGGCCGCCTCAATTCAAGGACGCAAATGAGGACACACTGCTCAATCCTATGGTTATCATGGAGGTCCTGTCCAACTCGACAGCCTCCTACGACAGGGGAGAGAAGTTTGAGCACTATGGCACGCTGCCTTCGTTGACCGACTACCTGCTCATTGCTCAGGATCGAGCCGCTATCGAACAACGTGTGCGCACAGATCGCGGATGGCAACTGGCTTTTCACTACGGACTGGACGCCGTTGTCCCGTTGCCGGCGATTGGCTGTGAGTTACGTCTGTCCGACGTGTATGACAGGATTGAGTTCACGGATCCCCAAGCAGCGCGTGGCTCGTTTCGGGTTGTCAAAGAACCACGTGAGGAGTATCAAGTTGAACGTCCCGGCGGCCCCGCGTATTGAGCTGATCGCCATCCCCCACATCCCCCTGATCCAGCCCGGCGACGACCTGCCGGGCCTTGTTTTGGCTGCGGCCAGGGCAGCCGGCATCGACTGGCGCGACCGGGACGTGCTGGCGCTGGCGCAGAAGATCGTCAGCAAGGCCGAGGGGCGCATCGTCCACCTGCCCGACGTCCTGCCGTCCGATCGCGCCCTGGAACTGGCGACGGCTACTGGCAAAGACCCGCGCCTGGTGGAGGTGATCCTGGGCGAGTCGGCCGAGGTACTGCGGGTGCGGCCGGGGCTGCTTGTGGTGGAGCACCGGCTGGGCTTCGTCTGCGCCAACGCCGGCGTGGACCAGTCCAACGTGGCCGGCAGCGACGACTGGGCGCTGCTGCTGCCGGCCGATCCCGACGCCTCGGCGCGCCGCATGCAGGATGCGATCCGCGCGGCCACCGGCGCGCACGTGGCCGTGATC
>JBFYTD010000493.1:0-2922 GCA_041300885.1 Anaerolineae bacterium
CCGGCTGCCGAGGCGAAGCTCCCGCTGACGCCCAGCGCCCACGCGGAGAGCGACGATTACCTCGCCCAAGTCGATGCAGATTTACGGCGACTGGAGTAATTGAGAGGAGTGTTGTATGACTGTAGAAAACGTGACACCCCCTAATGCGCCGCCCTCCCAAAAGGGTGGCATTGGCCGCTGGGTGGTCCTGGCCATTGCTGTCTTCTTCGTAGCGGTGCTGGTATATGGCCTGGTCAACGCAGGCGACCAGCGAATCGAGGACGGCAAGGCGCCCGATTTCACCCTCACCACCTTCGACGGCGAAACCCTGCGCTTGTCTGAGATGCAAGGCAAAGTCGTGGTGCTGAATTTCTGGGCTACCTGGTGCATTTCGTGCAAGGACGAGGCGGTCGACCTGGAGCTGGCCTGGCAGGACTTCAAGGATCAGGACGTGGCCTTCATCGGCGTAGACTACCTGGACCAGGAGCCGCTCAACCTGCAATGGTTGGAGCAGTATGGCATCACCTACCCCAACGGCCCCGACATCCAGGGACGCATCTACAACGCGTACGGCGTGCAGGGCCTGCCCGAGACCTTTATCATCGACCAGCAGGGCAACGTGACCAAGGCGTTCATCGGGCCGACGACGCGCGCTGCCATCGGCGCAGAGATTCGCAAGCTGCTGGACGGTGAGGCTAGCTGATTGGTAGATTGGTAAATTGATGGATTGGTGGTGTTGGACGAGCTGGGACGGCTGTGCGTTGACCGGCCCAATCTGATGGTTATTCAGGAGAGAACTATGGCCGATCTTGGTTTGATCGCATTGGTGATTGCTCTTGTGGTAGCTTTGGTTGGTATTGGCATGAACCTGGCGGGCGTATGGTTGAAGCGGCCTGCGCTGGTGGTGGCGGGCCGCAACGCCCTCTATGTGGTCGGCGGCTTCGTGGCCCTGGCCAGTCTGGCGCTGGTGATCTCCCTGGTGCGACGCGATTATAGCCTGACCTACGTCGCCAATCAGGTAAGCAATACGCAGCCGCTGTTTTATAACATCTCTTCGTTTTGGGGCGGTCAGGCTGGCTCGCTGCTTTTCTGGACGTTTGTGCTGTGCGCCTTCTCCGTGGCCGTGACCCTGGCCCAGTGGAAGCGGCAGCCGGTGTTGCGTCCCTATGTGACTGCCGTGCTGTTGGGCACCATCCTCTTCTTCTTGACGATCGTGATCTTCGTCGCCAACCCGTTCAGCCGTCTGTGGCTGATGCCTGACGGCAGCATGCCCTCGGCTGTGTTTGCACCGGCCGGCGCAGTTCCTGCCCAGCTCACCGACGGCAGCGGCCTCAACCCGATCCTGCAGAACTATTGGATGGTGATCCACCCGGTGATGCTCTACCTGGGCTGGATTGGCCTGACAGTGCCCTTTGCTTTTGCTGTGGCCGCGCTAGCCACAGGGGAATTGGGCAACGACTGGATCCGCACCATTCGCCGCTGGACCCTGGTGCCGTGGATGTTCCTGACGGCCGGGGTCTTGATGGGTTCGCAGTGGGCTTACGTGGAGCTAGGCTGGGGTGGCTTCTGGGCATGGGATCCGGTAGAGAACGCCAGCTTTCTGCCCTGGCTAACCGCAACCGCCTTCCTGCACTCGATCATGATCCAGGAGCGACGCGGCATGCTCAAGGTCTGGAACATGGCGCTGATCTTCCTGACTTTCGAGCTGACTATCGTCGGCACCTTCATCACCCGCAGCGGCATCATCGAATCGGTGCATGCCTTCGCCCAGTCGGACATCGGCCCCTTCTTCCTGACCTTCATCGTCACGACGATGTTTGGCTTCCTGGCGTTGCTGGGCTGGCGACTACCAGCCTTACGCAGTCCCAACCACCTGGACAGCATGGTTAGCCGCGAGTCGGCCTTCCTGTTCAACAACCTGATCCTGGTCGGCATTGGAGCGGCCACCCTGTTCGGCACGCTCTACCCCATCATCTCCGATGCCCTGAGCCAGTTCTTGCCCATCGAGCACATGTCCTTCGCCGAGCCCTGGTTCAACAAGGTAACGGGGCCGCTGTTCGTGCTGCTGATCACCCTGATGGGCAGCGCGCCGCTGCTGGGCTGGCGCCGCTCCAGCAAAGAGACGTTGATCAAGAACTTCACCTTCCCGTTGCTCTTCGGCCTGGGGGTGGGCGTGCTGGGCTATCTCGTAGGCAGCCAGAAGATCTACCCGACCATCTCCTATGCCGTGGCCGGCTTCGTGGCGGGCGGCATCATGCAGGAGTTCTACCGCGGGGCCAAGGTACGGCGGGCCAGCAAGGGCGAAAACTGGCTGGTCGCACTGTCGCAACTGCTGCGCCGCAACCAGCGGCGCTACGGCGGCTATATCGTCCACCTGGGCGTGGTGATGATCATGATCGCCATCGTCGGTCATAACGTCTACCAGTCCGAGGGCCAGGCCAACTTGGCGCGCGGCGAGACGATCCAGGTGGAGAACTATGTGCTGGCCTTCAATGGCCTGACGCAGTCAGCAGCCCCCTCCTACGACGCGGTCGAGGCCACCTTGCAGGTGACGCGCAACGGCCGGCCGGCCGGGACCGTCACTCCGGCCATGCACTTTTATCGCACGGTGGCCGGACGTGACCAGCCTACCAACGAGATTGCGATCCGCATGGGGCTGGCCGAGGACCTGTACGTGGTGCTGGCCGGCTGGGAAGGCACAGGCCAGACCGCCTCGTTCAAGGTCTACGTCAACCCGATGATGAGCTGGATGTGGATCGGCGGCGTGGTAATGCTCCTGGGCACGCTAGCTGCCGTGTGGCCGCACCAGAAGGAGACGGAGCGCGTCAACGTGCCCGCGCCGGCCCCGCGCGGCGCCCACCCGGCCTGATGAACCTTGCGGGGCCTGGCTCGCCAGGCCCCGCTTTCTAGGTAACAAATGCACCCATGACTATCGTCGTATTT
>JBFYTD010000494.1:0-2918 GCA_041300885.1 Anaerolineae bacterium
GTTGACCCGGTTGTTCCCGGCTGCGCCCGACTTCTGGCAGCACAGACACGCGGCCATGTCTCACTGGATGCGTTCCCTGGTCGAGGACGACCCGGCCTTCAGCCGGCCCTTTGCTGCCTGGCAGGAGCAAGACCTGGCGCGGCTGGCCTGGCGCGGCGCGCCGCTCAAGATCACGGCGGTAGGGGCTTGCCTGCTGGCTCAGCGCGCCGATTTGATCCCAATCCTGACAGATGCCCTCGATACCATGCTGGTTGCACAGGTGTTGCTGGACCACGTCGACGACTGGCGCGAGGACCTGGCAGGCGGGCGCTTCAACGTGTTCGTGGCTTACGCGTCCGACTTGCCTCAGGACGCTGCCAACGTGCAGGCCAACAGCCGGCGCGTGCTGGCGCTGCTGATGATGGGCGATCCGGGCAGCTACTTTCAGGTGGTCCAGCGCCAGGTGGCCCGGGCTCAATCGCTGGCTGCGCACGTTGGCTGCAGCGGTCTGGCTCAGTTTGCGACCAGTTTGCAGAGCGAGGCTGAGCTGGGCTGCGGCCGGTTGATCGATGCAGCCCGCAGCCATCTGCAGCAGGCTGTCAGCCGCGTTTTGCAGGAATGAAGTCAGTATCGTCTGGCGGTTTCTATTTTTTCTTCAGGAGGTTGTCATGTTGCAAGAAAACGATCTGGAGCGTTTGATCGGCTACGCCCTGCTAGCCGACAACAAGTTTCGCAAGTGGCTGCTGACCGATCCTCAGGCGGCCGCGGCCAGCATCGACATCCAGCTTAGCGCGGCGCAGGCCGACTACATCCGGGAGACGGTCACGCTGCGCCGGCTGAACGCGATGGCCAAGAGCGTCAACAACTGGATGCCGCCGCCCAGCGTGGGCAACTGGCAGAAGACCCCGCTCATACCAAAGTGATCGCTGAACCAGGCGCCTACCCGACGCCCAGCATGGGAAGGACGTAGGTGCGCAAGATTTCGTTCAGCACGAAGTAGAGCAGCGGGCTCAAGGCCGCCAACAGGACGCGCACGACCGAGGATGCGTTGCGGAAGGGCCAGGTGGGCGAGCGATAGACGGTGCTGCGCAGTCCGATCAGCTTTTCGGTGCGCTCCGACAGCTCGCCCAGCAGTTCGTTGCTCACCTCGGCGCCGTTTATCAGTCGGGACTGGCAGCCTGCCAGCTCCTGGCTGATGCGCGCTGTAATTCGGTCGCGCGCCCGCTGCATCTGGCCGTGGACGCCTAGCAGTGGGAAGATCAGCGCGCTCAGGCTGGCCAGCGTGGCCAGCGCCAGCACACTATACTCCAGCAGGTCGCCCGGCGCGCCCAGGGGGATGATGAAGAGCAGCACCGTCACCGCCACGGTCAGGCTGTGGCGCAGGCTGAGGCGGCCGAAGGGCAGCACGTTGTCCGGGTCCAACGCGTTGATGGCCAGCGGCTGGCGCGCCAACTGGCCCAGCCCGCGGCCGAATTGCCATGTGCTCCACACCAGCGCCAGGCCGGCCCAACTGAAGATGGTGTAGGCCGCCAGGGTCAGCAGCGCTTGCGCCAGGTTAGCGGGGAGGTGAACGGGGATGGCGGCCATCATAGGGTAGGGCAGGCGTAGCACGACGAACCACCCCGTGGTGATGGCCAGCGCCGCCAGCAGCAGCGCGGCCTCGGCCCGCGGGCTGGTCTGCACGATGCGCTGCACCGCGCGGTCGTAATCTGTGTCGTCGATCAGCACGGCCAGCCTGAGCTGCGCCAACTGGGGCAGCGCGCTGCGCTTGAGCGTTTTGAGCGCGAGCAGCATGTAGACGGTCAGGGCGGGCAGCGCCAGGCCAAGGCGCAGGTTGTTGAGGGCGAAGAAGCGCTCGATCGGACCCAGCAGCGATTGCTCCATGATCTGCTCGACCAGAACCACGGCGCCCAGCAAGAACACCATGAACCCGTAGGGCGCGGGCGCTCTGTCCAGCGTCAGATCGGTCAGGCGATGCCAGCGTGCGGCTGGATCCAGGGGGGGCGCATCTGTGCTGGCCGCCATCGTTGCGTCAACTTTGCTCGTCGCCATGATCGGTGGGGGTTGCCTCCGGCTTTTCGCCGCGCGGGGTGCGGCTGCGCCGCTGCAAGGGGCCTGGCTCGATGAAGGCCAGCACGGCGATGACGACAAAGGCAAGGATAAGAACCACAGCGAGAATCTGCCAAATCAGCATAACGGTCAGGCCTCCAGAGAAAGTGGTAGACACATTATGCATAGCGGGGGGAGATTTGCAAGCAGGGTGGCGCATGGGCTGGGGTGGCAAATGTCGGACCTTGGGCATACTGGCTGACCAGCCGGTCCCTCGATCAGTCGCCGCCGCGCAGGACTTGCTGCGCCGCGCCGTTCAGCTTGACCCCACCGAAAATACTGCACGACGAATCCAGACGCGCTTGAAAGCGGTGTGAAAGACATCGCGCAACCCCTCGTTTTTCTGTTATAATAATCAAGAGCATGGTTGGGACTGCTCGCCGCTGGGCGACAGCGGAGCAAGCGTTGCGGTTCGACTTCAAGTGAGGTATGCCATGCAAAGGGCAAGGCTTCTCATGCTCCTGATAGTTTTAGCGGTGTTGGTTTCGCTACCCACCGCCGCAGCGCCGCTCCACTCCGCTGCGCTGCGGGACTTCGTGGCCGGCACCTGCCTGCCCGGGGAGGGCCTTCCACCCAGCCCGCAGGGAGAAGCTGATGGATAGCACCTGTCTGCCACTGATAGGCTGCATACCCAACATCTGGCCCCTGCTGGCCAGTCTCATCTTCATCGCCGCCCTTGGCCTGTTTAGCTGGCGGCGCCGCAGCGTGCCTGGTGCGCAGCCGCTTGCCATCGCCTGTCTGTTCGGCTTTCTTTGGATGGTAGGCGTCGTAGGCCAGGTGACTGCGGATGACGTCTCGACCAAGATCGCCTGGTACAGATTCCAGACCGT
>JBFYTD010000495.1:0-2914 GCA_041300885.1 Anaerolineae bacterium
AAGAAAAGGATCGGGAACGGTCTTTGGGTGTTCATAGCTTGGCTCCTGTGCCACTTTCCTAACGCTTCACGCTTTACGCATCACCGTCACCGTGCCTGCACCGCCGTCCACCAGCACCCGATCGCCGGTCTTCAGCCGGGCGGTCGCATCGCCACAGCCGACCACGGCCGGGATGCCCAGCTCGCGCGCGACGATGGCGGCGTGGGAGAGAGGCGCGCCCACATCGGTGACCACGGCGGCGGCGCGTGGAAAGATCACGGTCCAGGCGATGTCGGTCTGCACTGCGACAAGCACCTCGCCCTGGCGCAGTTGCTGCATCTCGTCTGGGTTTGCCAGGCAGCGCACGACGCCCTGAACCCGGCCGGCCGATCCTGGCGAGCCGGTGATGATGTCCGGTCGGCAGCGGTCAGACGCGTTGGATGCGACAGACGTCCGCCCATCGAAGATGTCGCTGCGCCGATGCTCGTCGTCGGCCCACTGGAAAGGGTCGAACGGGCCCCGGATCACCGAAGGGCAGGGAGGCAACGCCTCGTAGCGCAGATAGCTCGCCTGGCGCGCGGGGATAGCTGCAAGGGACGTCTGGTTGCCCAGCAGGAGGGCGAGCAGTTCGTCCAGGGTCAGGAAGAAGACGTCGTCGTCGAGGCCGGTCAATTCGCGGGCGCGCAGCGCAAACAGCCGGATCAGCCAGCGATCGCGCACGTATTCCGAGCGCGCCAGCTCACGCAGCCGCGTGCGCCATGCGCTTTCTGCCAGACGGCGCGCCATCGTCCGGGTTTTACGTGGGAAACGTTCCCGGAAGCGTGTCCACGCAGCGTCGAGCGCCTCCCGCTGCCGGGCCAGCAGCGCATCGATATCGACCGGCGACGCCTGCCAGTTGACCAGCTCCCGATCGAGCCACGCCGGGTCCTCGGCGGGACGAGGCACAGAGAGCTCGAATTCGTGGGGACCGCGGTGGCCGTAGGCTTGGAGGTAAGCCTCCCGTGGCATCTCTCCCTGCGCCACCTTCACCAGAGCGACCAGGGGTCCCAGGCTGGCCAATCCACCGCCGGCGCCCACGTTGGCGATGAGGACATTGGCATCATCGGCCCCGACCAGATCGGTCAATTCTCGGCGCAGCCTCATGGTGTAGTCTGCCGAGTGCATGGCAATGCCCATCACGCACCACCGCCCGTGCTTGATATGCGGCCCAATGTCGTCCTGCCACAAAGCATGGAGATCAGCCAGACCAGACGCCTGGATGCGCCCGTAGGTGCGATCGAACCAGGCCGGGCTTTGCGCCAGATAGGCGTTTACCTGTCGTGTACTGCGCGTTTGCTTCACCTGCACCCGCAGCGCACTGGCGATGCTGGCAAGCCGCGCAGTGGTGGACAACGGGATGAGGGGGATTTCCATCTCATCCGGCAGTTTCATATACAACGTGGCTTCCATAGTTCGCAACTGATCGTCGCGGCTCCGGCCCAACGCGCTGAGCACCGTTGCGAAGGCGCTGATGTTGAGATAGGGCCGGCCGGCGATGTTGCCCACCGTGGGCACGCCAGGCACGAAGACCCAGTCGTCCAGTGTAAAGCGGATGACCGACCAAGCCAGCGGCGTCATTGTCTCGGTGACCGCTTCGCCGAAATTGACGTTGGACCAAAGATAATCGCCGGTTAGGCTGTCGTTCCATTCGCCGGTGGTGGGGTTGAAGCCTTGGGTGTTGACCATTGCCGTCCTCGGTAGCTCACGCAGCACTCGTAAGGCGGTACGCCGCCTCTGCCCGCTGCTTGATGCCCAGCAGCATCTTGCGCATGAACAGAAAGTCGCCGAAATCAAAGACCAGGCCAAAGAGCCGCCCCGATGCTCCCCAAAAGCGCCCACGCAAGCGGAGCGTCAACTGGGTGCGTTGGCCTTCAGGATCGAGCGACCGGAGCATCAGGCAGATGGCGATGTCTGCGGATGAACCGGTCTCCTCGCCGTAGATCATGGCGACAATGCAGCGGCCCGGGTCGATGGCTTCGACCCGAAAGCCGCCAGAGGCGTCGGTGCGCATCAAGTCGCCCACCTTGAGATCTTGGAACTCAGGAAGGATTCGGTCCACGTGCACACCGTCGTTGTCGAAGAAGTCGTAGGAGTACCAGCCGGCGCGGCGATAGCCCATTTGCACCAGCCACGGCCAGACCTGTGCTGGCGGCGCCTCGATGGTGACTGCGCGGGTCAATGCGATGGTCGGATTGGGGACGAGGTCGTCGCCTGGCATCGGCTGAGATGCCTCTTCAGGGGTCGTCTGCCAGCTCAGGTGCCAAGGGCGAATCAGGTAAACATACAACGCAACGCCGGCCGCGACGGTCGCCGCGATCCCGGCCGCAATACCTGCGGTCTTCAGCCCTGGCGCACAGTCCTCCGGTGCGCAGTCGTAGTTCCGTGATTTGCAGTCTCGCATGAGAGCCTCCTTGAGCTACCAGTCACTCACGCTGGTTCTCTTGAACCATGAAGTCCTTGTAGATCGCCGTGAAATCGATTCCCGGCAGCCGGACGAGGATGTTCTCCGCTGCCAGGATAGATACGATGCTTCGATTTGTCGTGGACATGGAACCCATCCTTCTGCCGGGCAAGGCAGCCGCCCAATGCGCGCCTGAGCGGCAATACGCCAACTGTTCCTCTCCAAGTTCCGAGTTACGAGTTACTCCTCTCGTGCCCATTCGACAGCAGCACCACGCCCGCGCCGCCGTCCACCGTGATCACCTGCCCGCTGTGAATGCGCCGCGTGGCCAGACCGGTGGCCATCACGGCCGGGATGCCGTACTCGCGCGCCACGATGGAGCTGTGGCTGAGCGGACCGCCGATGTCGGTGACCACGGCCGAGGCCATGGCGAAGAGCGGCGTCCAGGCCGGTGTGGTGGTAACAGCCACCAGCACGTCACCAGGATGCATGGAG
>JBFYTD010000496.1:0-2911 GCA_041300885.1 Anaerolineae bacterium
ACGAAGCGGCGCGTTTGCTGCTTGATGGCGGCCACGGCTTCGTCGTAGCCCATCTCCCCTTGCAGGTATTGGATCATCTGGCGGTAGCCCAGGCCGGTCAGGGCGGGAAGCTGCGGGGAATAGCCGGCGTCCAGAAGGCGCTGTGTCTCCACCTGCAGCCCGTGCGCCAGCATCTCGTCCACCCGTTGGTCGATGCGGGCGTATAGTGCGTTTCGCGGGCGGGTCAAGCCGACGCGCAGGATGTGGTAGGGCGGCGGAGCGGCCGCTTGCAAATCGCTGATCGGCCTTCCCGTCAGCAGGCAGACCTCCAACGCGCGCACGACGCGGCGCAGGTTGCGATGATCGATGCGGCCGGCAGCGACGGGATCCAGTGCGGCCAGGCGGGCATGCAGCGCCAGCGAGCCGTGCGCAACAGCAAATGCTTCCAGCTCCGCCCGCAGATCTTCGTTGGGTGGCACCTCAGGGATGCCGAGCCCCTCCAGCACTGCGCGCAGGTAAAGACCCGTTCCCCCCACCAGCAGCGGCTGCCGGCCGCGGCTATGGATGCCGTCGATGGCCGCATAAGCTGCTCGTTGGTATTCGGCCAGGGTCAGCACATGGTCGGGATCGACCACATCCAGCAGATGATGCGGAACCAGCGCCTGCTGGGCCGGGCTGGCCTTGTCCGTGCCGATGTCCAAGCCGCGGTAGATCTGCCGGCTGTCGGCGGAGACGATCTCACCGTCCAGCGCGGCGGCCAATTGCAGCGAGATCGCCGTCTTGCCGACAGCGGTGGGGCCGACGATGGCGAACAGGGTCATGGTGGGTGTGCGCTGCAAAGTTGGCAACTTTGCAGCGCTGCGCGCGTTAGCGCGTCAGCGCGGCCGCACCGTGGCAACCAACTGCCCCGGCTGCATGGTCAGCGACTCCACGTACCACTCGCCAAGCTGCTGGTCCAGCGACTGGTTGATGAAGCCAGGGATGGCCGAGGTGGCCAGGTTGCGCGGGGTGATGCTGTCGGCTACGAAGTCCACGTCGCCGTTGGTGACCACGAAGTGCCCCACGACGGTGACATCGCGCATCGAGACGAAGCTGTAACGCAGCGAGTCGAAGGTCATGGTCATGTTGTTGTTGCCGAAGGTGACGTCCAGTCCGGTAATCTGCAAGCCTGGCACGGAGGAGGCGCCCTCTTCGATGTCGTCTGCGGTGATCACCAAAGTCTTGGGCCATTCAGGCGTCGGCGTGGCGGCGGGACGGGCAGGGGCGCGCGTGGCAGTGGGCGCTGCGCGGGTGGCAGTGGGTGCGACGCGCGTGGCGGTGGGAACCACGCGGGTCGCCGTCGGCGCGATGCGCGTGGCCGTTGGCGTCCGCGTGGACTCGGCGACGACCACAGCGACCTCTGCAGGCGCCGCCGCGACCGGCGCAGTAATCGGCGCAGTGTTGGTGACGACATCAGCAGCCTTGACAACGGTTGTCATGGCCGCCGTGGCAGTCAGCTCGCTGGTCTTCGTGATGGCCGCTGACGCGACCGGCGCAGCGGGCTGGCCAGCCGCAGCCGGCGCCGTGGCCGAGGCCGTCTCACCGACAGCGATAGCCGGGACGTCGACCGCGGGCACGGCCGGTTCGCTGATGGGAGCAAAAGCCGCCGGCGCGGCCGACAGTGCCGCGTCCGATCCACCGGCTAGAAATAACGGCGGCAGCGGCGTCCCGCTGCAACCCGCCAGCACAAGCACACCGGCCAGCAGCAGCAATACAAGCCAGGCCTGACTCAATCTCTGCAAGTTCTTCATGGTGTCACCTCTTGATATGTGAATGGGGCTCGGTAGGAGACCGGCCCAAGCGCGGTGAAAATGATTGTCAGCCGACAGCATCCTCGATATGCCTGACTTCCAGCAGCCGGCCATCGCTGGACAAGGAGATGGCCACCACGTCGATGCGCAGCGGTCCCTGCCAGCCAACGCTGGCGCTGTAGGCTTCGGCCAGGGCGGTCAGACGAGCCTGTTTGCCAGGGGTCACCGACTCCTCAGCGCTGCCGTAGACCAGGCCGCGGCGGGCGCGCACCTCGACGACGACCAACGTTGGGCCGTCTTGCGCCACCAGATCGATCTCACCGCTGCGGCCGCTGCGCCAGTTGCGCGCCACGATCTGGTAGCCCTTGCCGGCCAACAGGTCGGCGGCCATCTGCTCGCCGGCCTGGCCCAGGCGTTGACGGCTGTCAGGCATGGCCATCCTCCGCGCAAAACAGCGCCAACTGCGCGCCCGCAACCGGCCGGAAGCTCATGCGATGCTCTGGGCACGGACCCAGTTGACGCAGTGCTAGCTGATGCTGCGCTGTGCCGTAACCTTTGTGTTGTTCGAAGCCAAAGCTAGCATAACGTGCGGCCAGCTTGACCATCAGCCGATCACGCGTCACCTTGGCGATGACGGACGCAGCGGCGATGGAAAGGACCCGGCTGTCTCCCTTGGGCAGGGATCGCTGCGGGGTTGCCAGCCCCGGCAGGCGGAAGTAGTCGATCAACAGGAAATCGGGCGGGGGCTGCAGGCTGGCCACGGCTGCATGCATGGCGCTGCGGTTGGCGGCGGCGATGCCTTGAGCGTCGATCTCTCGAGCAGACAGAGCGCCAACGCCCCAGGCCACAGCCTCCTGCACGATAACGGCGTAGAGGCGTTCCCGCTGGCGCGCGGTCATCTGCTTGGAGTCGGCCACACCCGCCAGCCGGCCGGCCACAGCCAGATCAACCGGCAAGATAACGGCTGCGGCCACCACTGGCCCGGCCCAGGCGCCGCGGCCAGCCTCGTCGATCCCGGCCACGCGGGCATAGCCAGCCTGCCACAGCGCCAGCTCCTCGACCAGGGTCGGCTGTTGCCTGACTTGTCTTGGCTCCACGCCCGGTCTACTCCACAAATAGCACGGCGCAGGGAATTCCCTGCG
>JBFYTD010000061.1:0-8261 GCA_041300885.1 Anaerolineae bacterium
CGACCTGGGCGATGGGCTGTTGTCGACCATGCACGAGTCGGGCCATGCCATGTACGAGCAGGGCATCGATCCGGCCTTCGGCGGCACGCCGCTGGGCGGCGGGACCTCGGCCGGCGTGCATGAGAGCCAGTCGCGGCTGTGGGAGAACCTGGTGGGCCGCAGCCGGCCCTTCTGGAGCTACTATTACCCGCAACTACAGGCAGTCTTCCCCCAGCACCTGGGCGATGTGCCGCTGGACGCCTTCTACCGCGCCATCAACAAGGTGCAGCCAAGCCTGATTCGCGTCGACGCCGACGAGGTGACCTACAACCTGCACGTCATCATCCGCTTCGAGCTGGAGCTGGCCCTGCTGGAGGGCACGCTGGCCGTCAAGGACTTGCCCGAGGCCTGGCGCGCCAGCTACCGCGACACCCTGGGCGTGGACGTGCCCGACGACCGGGATGGCGTCCTGCAGGACATGCACTGGTACTACAGCCAGATCGGCGGCGGCTTTCAGGGCTACACCTTGGGCAACGTCATGGGCGCGGCCTTCTGGCAGGCCGCCAACACGGCTCATCCTGAGATCGGCCACCAGATCGGCCAGGGCCAGTTCGACACGCTGCTGGGCTGGCTGCGAGAGAACATCCACCGGCACGGCCGCAAGTACACCGCCGCCGAGCTGGTGCAGCGCGTCACCGGCGCACCGCTGAGCATCGATCCGTACATCGACTACTTGAAGGACAAGTATGGCGAGCTGTATGGGCTGTAACGAGTGATACGTGATCCGTAACTCGTAATGCGTAACCCGGAATCTCGGACACGACTCCCTCTTTTCTGGGTTACGTGTTACTCGTGACGCATTGCGTTGTACCGAGCAATCGCATTGATCAACGAAAGGACATGACCATGAACACCAAGCAATACACCTCCGCCCCTGAGATGCAGATCGACCCCAAGAAGCAGTACAGCGCCACCATCGCCACCAATCGGGGCGACATTGTGCTTGCGCTGGATGCGCAGCATGCGCCCAAGACGGTCAACAACTTCGTCTTCCTGGCCGGCGAGGGCTTCTACGACGGCGTCACCTTCCACCGGGTGATTCGCGACTTCATGATCCAGGGCGGCGACCCCACGGGCACCGGCAGCGGCGGGCCCGGCTACCGCTTCGAAGACGAAGTGCGCAACAACCCGCTCAAGCACGAGGCGGGCGTGCTGTCCATGGCCAACGCCGGGCCCAACACCAACGGCAGCCAGTTCTTCATCACCCACTCGCCGCAGCCGCACCTGAACGGCAAACACACCGTCTTCGGCAAGGTGACCAGCGGCATGAATGTAGTGAACGCCATCCGGCAGGGCGATGTGATGACCTCGGTGACGATCGCAGAGGGCTAGTACACAAGAGCGTAAATAACTCGGCAGTCACTGCTCTAGCCGGTTCCGTGAACCAGCTAGAGCAACAAACTACACTGAGACAACTACCGCCCGAATGTACCAGTCTGCCTGGGGCGCCCGGTGCCACCAGTGGCCCTCAGGATGCAAAAGCGCCTCTGTCCAGGCTGGACAGAGGCGCTTTTCGCGCTTTGAGCGGGTATCCGCTTATGCCAGCGCTTGCTGGATCAGGCTCAGCACGGCTGGGCCGGGCTGGGGACCCTGATAGCTGCCGACCACCTGGCCCCGGGGGTCGATGACCACCACCGCCGCCATCTTGCCTGTGTCCTTGGCCTTGAACGCCTTGGTCACCGCCCCGTTCCAGTCAGGCAGCAGAAAGACGTAGTCGGCCGGGTTATAGCCCTTGGGAATCTCGCGCGCTGCCTGGTCGTAGGCCTGTTCCAGCATCGGCTTGACCGCGCCGTGCAACAAGCGGGGCACGATGCTCAGGTCGATCACACTGACCAGGACCACCGGCTTGGGGTCAGGATAGATGGGCCGCACCGTGGTGTTGATCTCGACCACGGCCTGCACTGTCTCGCGGCCATGAAAGACCAGGCCCAGCACAGCGCCCTGGCAGCTTGCAGGGCTGATCTGGCGGCCGGACTTGACCGTGGTCAATGAAAAGCTGGGAGCCGGCCCGCCGGCCGGATAGAACGCATAGCTGTTGCTTGCTTGACTCATGCTGTTGGTTGTGTGCTTTCGATTTCAAAGCCGGCCAGGGCTTCCAATGCCCTGACCAGCGCGTGGTTGCCGTCGCCGCTTAACCCTTTGGCCTCCAGCGTGCGGTAGAGCTGGAAGATCAGCGCTGTGCCGGGCAGCGGCGCCCCCTGCTGATCGGCCGCCTCCAGCACCAGGCGCAGGTCCTTCTGCTGCAAGGCGATGGTGAAGCCGGGCCGCCAGTCTCGGGCCAGGATCTGCGGCCCGCGGTTGCTGAGCATCCAACTGCCGGCTGCGCCGCTGCTGACCGCCTCCAGCGCTTTGTGTAAGTCTACACCGCCAGCCTGGGCCAGCAGCAGGCCCTCAGCCATGGCCAGGCAGTTGCCGACCACCATCACCTGGTTGACCAGCTTGACCATCTGGCCGGCGCCGTTCGAACCAACGTGGGTGATGCGTTGGCCCATGGTCTGCAAGACCGGCATAGCCCGCTGCAAGGCGGCCGCGTCACCGCCCACCATGATGCTAAGCCTGCCGCGCGCTGCACCCTCGCTGCCTCCGCTAACTGGGGCGTCCAGCATGGCCACGTTCCGCTTAGCCAGCGCGCTGGCGATTTGGCGGGTCGCGGCCGGGCTAATGGTGCTCATATCGATCACCAGGCTGCCGGGACCTACGCCATGGATTACGCCTTGCTGGCCCAGGATGACAGCCTCCACATCGGGAGTATCGCTGATGCAGGTGATGATGATGTCGCTGGTTGCCGCCAGCTCGGCGGGCGTGGCGGCCACGGATGCGCCGGCGGCGACCAGCGGCTCCGTTTTCGGGCGCGTCCGGTTCCAAACTGTCAGGGGGAAGCCGGCGCGCAACACGTTCGCCGCCATGCCGGCGCCCATAATGCCCAATCCGATAAAGCCGATACGATCTGCCATTCTGATCTGTCCTCTGGTGATGTGACCAGGGCGCATCGACGGGCCGTTCTGCGCTCTGGCTGGCGTGCTCGGAGATGGTATTGTACCCAGCCAATGGCTTCCAGACAAGCGGGCGGCTGAGGTTGGTTGCGGCTCGTTTGACACCATCTGCGGTCTGCTCTACAATGATTCCACCCAGCGTTGTCGCCCGAATGCTGCGCCACCCAAGGTAGACTGAGCATGCCCCCGACCAGCACGATACTGATCGTTGACGATTTACCCGCGATGAGCCAGTTGATAGCTTCGCTGCTAAGCGTTGAAGGCTATCAACTTGAGTTTGCTTTCAGCGGCCGCGAGGCTCTGGAAAAGGCGCAGGCGTTGAGCCCGGATCTGATCCTGCTTGACATCATGATGCCTGGGATGGACGGTTTCGCCGTGTGCCGGTCGCTGCGCGCCATGCCGCGCCTGGCCGCGGTGCCGGTCATTATGATCACGGCCTTGGATGACCGGGCGTCGCGCATTGCGGGGCTGGAGGCTGGCGCCGATGACTTCATCAGCAAACCATTCGATCCGACCGAACTTAAGGCGCGCGTGCGGGCCGTGACACGGATGGATCGTTACCGCCGGCTGCTGGCTGAGCAGGCCCGCTACGAGCGGCTGATCGAGCTATCGCCCGACGGCATCTTCATTATGGACGGCGCGGGCCAAATCCGCCTGGCCAATCCTGCTATGCTGCGCATGTTGGGGGCGGACGACGAGGCGCAGGTGCGCACCCTGCCTATCGAGACCTTCATTGCACCCGGCTATCGCCAGGACTGCCGCGCTTCGCTTGATCCTGCCAGCGATACCCAAACGCAGAAGCGCTTGACTTCGTGGTTCCTGCGGCGCGACGGCAGCACGTTTCCGGTGGAGATCAACGCCGGCCGCTTCGATTGGGATGGCGAGCCGATGGTTCAGGCGATAGTGCGCGATGTCACCGAGCGCAAGCAGTTCGAGGTGACATTGCACCAGCGCAATCAGGAGCTGGCCCTATTGAATCGCGCCAGCCAGCATTTCGTCTCCAGCCTGGATCTGCACCAGGTGTTGGTAGCAGTGCTGGAGGAAGTGGGCGCTTTGTTTGAGGCAGCGAGCGTTGCTGTCTGGCTGGAAGACACCGCGACGGGCGAGTTGGTTTGCTGGCGCGCGGCCGGTCCTGGGAGCGAGTCCTTGCAAGGCGGGCGTATTCCCGCCGACAAGGGCCTGGTCGGGTGCGCCTTTTCGACCGGCGAAGTCATCCTGGTGGATGATGTCCGCACGGATCCCAGGTTTGTCCCGTATGTGGAGACGCCGGACAGCCAGGAGTTGCGCAGCGCTCTGAGTGTGCCATTTGTCGCTCAGGGCAAGGCGTTTGGCGTGTTGCAGGTGACCGATAGACAACCTGGCCGCTTTGGCCAAGGCGATGCGGGGTTGGTCGAAGCGCTTTCCGGCATTGCGGCAATTGCTACAGAAAACGCTTTATTGTTTCGAGCTGTCAACGTGCAGCGCAGCCAACTGCGCGACCTGGCTGGCCGGCTGGCTGACATGCAGGAACAGGAACGTCAACAACTGGCCCGCGAGCTGCACGATCAACTCGGCCAAACGCTGACTGTGATCAATCTGAGCCTGGACCTGATTGGACAGATGCTGCCCTCGGACGCGCCGCAGGCGGTGCAGCGCCACCTGCACGACGCCAGCGACCTGGTCGGCCAGGCGATCCGCCAGGTGCGCACGGTGATGGCCGAACTGCGCCCACCGGTGTTGGACGATTATGGTCTGCTGGCGGCCCTGCGCTGGTATGGTCAACTGTTTGCCCAGCGCACCGGCGTGGCAACGGAGGTCGCTGACTGCGGCGTTACCATGCGCTGTTCGTCGACGGTCGAGACCGCTCTGTTTCGCATTGCCCAAGAGGCCTTGAACAACGTCGCCAAACATGCAGCGGCGAGCAAGGTTGTAGTCAGTCTGCAATGCGAAGAGGAACAGATACGCCTGACAATTGCCGACAACGGATGCGGGTTTCATGTCGGAAAAGTGAGGCAGGCCACCGATGAGCCGCATTGGGGATTTCTTACCATGCAGGAGCGCGCCTTGGCGGTGGGCGGCACGCTGCACGTTACCTCCCAGCCCGGCGCTGGCGCCACGGTTGTAGTCGAGGTTGCATCATGAGCAATGCACCGATTCGGGTTCTGCTTGCCGATGACCACGCGATGCTGCGCGATGCGTTGTCGCATATGTTGTCCGCGCATGCGGACATCGAGGTGGTCGGCGGGGCTGGCAATGGCCGCGAGGCCGTGGAGATGGTGCGCAAACTGCGCCCCGACGTCGCAATCGTCGACATCTCGATGCCGGAGTTGAACGGCATCGACGCCACTCTCGAAATTGCCGCCATCTCGCCGCAGACGCGTGTGGTAATTCTCTCCATGCAGGGTACATCGGAACATCTTTACCGCTCGCTGCAAGCGGGCGCCTACGGCTATCTGCTCAAAGGCTCGGCCGGGAAGATGCTGATCGAGGCCGTCCGCGCTGTGCATGCAGGTCACCGCTACTTCAGCGAAGAGATGACCCAGGTGTTGGTTCAGGATTTTGTCCAGCAGCGCGACCGTGGCCCTTTGTCCAGTCCATTGGAACGGCTCAGCGCCCGTGAACGGCAAATTCTGCAAATGGTCGTTGAGGGAAAATCCAGCGCCGAGATTGCCGAGATCCTATCCCTGTCGCCGAAGACCGTCGAGACCTACCGCAGCCGGCTGATGGCCAAGCTGGGCATCAAAGACCTGCCCAGCCTGGTCAAATTCGCCGTTCAGCACGGGTTGACGCCGCTGAACTAGGCCGGCGGTTGTCCCTACTCCTGACAGCCAGATGTGGGGCATTTGCGCCAATTGCGCCAAGACTCCCGACAGACACCCGTAGCCGTCCTGTGCTAAAGTGGATGTGTAAGCTGGCCTTGCGCCCGTCGTATACGCCAGAAATATCCTATGGTGCCAGGAAGGTTCACAACGTGCCAGCGATCAAAGTGCTCATAGTGGATCAAGCGGGCACGGGAGCAGCGTTGCGTGAGGCGTTGGACAACGAATCAGCCATCATAGTTGTCGGCGCGGCGTCACAGGATCAGCTTGACAACGTGGATCCGTGTGAGCTTAGGCCAGATGTGTTGATCCTGAGACTGGTCGATCTTCACGGCCTCGAATTACTGCACGGCATCCGCAGCGGCTACTGCTGGCTGCGCATGGTCGTAGTAGTGCCACAGGCCGACGCCGGCTTTTTATATCGAGCGCTGCAAGCCGGCGCCCAGGGGATTATCTCTTACCGGCTAGCCGGCAAGACGTTGGGCGATGCTGTGCGAGCGGTTCATGCCGGCGGCACGTTCATTAGCGGGGAGGTGTCGGCCGCGCTGCTGAACGATTATCTGGGCTTGCGCAATGGCGCCGACAGGACGAGTCCGTTGCAGCGCCTCAGCCAGCGGGAGCGCCAGGTGTTCGACCTGGTTCTTGGGGGCAAAACCAGCACCCAAATTGCCCAGCAACTGGCAATCTCCCCCAAATCTGTCGACACCTATCGCGGGCGCCTGATGTCCAAGTTCGGGGTGAGCAACGTGACGGGCCTGCTGCACTTTGCCGAAGAAAACGGGTTGACGCAGGGGGTGATACCCTGAGTGGGTCGTTTTCCTGGCAGCCAAACGCGAATGGGGTTGAGTTTCACTGCTGATTTGCGCCGATTTTACACGAAACAGGCTAGAATTTGTCAAACTCTCCCGACAGACAGACGGTGGAACATGCTTTATACTCGGAGAGGCTTCCAGCCCCACCTTGCAGACGTGCATGGTTTGGGACTTCAAAACTTCGCTAACGGCCTATTGCCAACTTAAGGGACAGTCCCTTGAGAGTTCCTGCAGCAGAGTGAAATGTGATTCCAAACGTCTGCGGGAAGTACCCGACATGGGTAAGCTAATCAGGAGAAGGAGACTATGATGGTGACATTTTCAGTTCGACGTATTTCAGCCAAATCGATGTTTTTGGCCGCCCTGGCGGCAGTCTTGCTGCTGGCGGTGCTGTTCACCGGCGCGCAGACCGCCTCAGCGCAGCAGGGCGTGACGTGGGAGGAAGGTAACGTCTGCGTGGTTGACAGATACACAGGCGGAGGAAGCCCCACATGCGAAGCTAATGACGTCCGCATCACCAACCTTTCCCCGTCAATCAGCGAAGCCTGCCTTGGCGTGGGACTTGGAGAGACGACCACCGTGCAGTTTACAGCGGAAGTCTTGACAACCTCTACCACGCGCTATAGCATCGGTTTCTTTATCGCCCAAGATGGCAACCTCGCGCTCAATGGAGACGCCTGCTACCACGACTTCCTGCAGCCTGCTATCACCCCGACGGGTACGACGCCTCCTCTAGGGTTCCAAACGACCGGCAGTGGTCCCTACAGAAACGTAGACGGTAATGCCTGTGCCGACACGCTCCAAAACGACGGCCTTGTGTATTATCGCACCCAGGTTCCGGTAACGGTCACTTGCATCGATGCCAACAGCGATGGGATTGTTGACCCGATCAGCACCTGTACGAGTTGGGAAGAAAACGCGAATGGCGTCTGCAACGACGTCACGGGCGCGGCTCCGGGTACACCCTCTAAGTGCAACTGCGGGACGGTCAACACCAACATCAAGATCTACCGCGGCCTGGACGGCGGCGACCTACCTGATAGCTATGGCACTTTGTTCACCAGTGACGGCGCCAGCCATTCAATTCAGGATAGCAACAGCAACAATACCCCAGATACAATCGGCGGACAGGTCGCCATCTGGTTGGGCAGTACAGTGGACTATGCCTGGACCGGGACCAACAACGAAACCGACTCTGGCGGTTTCCCCACTGCAGACGCGACTGGTGATGACTTGGACAACATCGACGACGAAGATGGTGTGGCCTTCCCGGCGCCCTGGTATGCGGGCGCCAACGGCGGCCAGATCCAATTCCTCGTGAATGCCTCGGGCCCTGGCGAATGCACCGCAGGCAACGATTGCACCGTCGTTCTGTGGCTGGACTGGGACAACAGCGGCGACTTCGACAATGGACTTTTCGGCACCGATCTAGGCGGCGAGCGCTACGTCTTTACCGTGACCGGGGGTACCGGCATCACCTACCTGCAGAACTTCGACACGCCTCTGACGTGGACCGTGGACACGCCCTTGGCCGCGCGTGTGCGTCTGTACGACAACGCGCCCGGCAGCCCGGCGTACTCCCCCGTCGGCCTGGTGACCAACGGCGAGGTCGAGGACTA
>JBFYTD010000497.1:0-2902 GCA_041300885.1 Anaerolineae bacterium
CCAGCAAAACCTGGCTGTTGCCGCCCGCCAGGGCGATGACCAGTCCCGGCTGGCTGCGTAGGGTCAGTGCAAGCTGCTTGACCTGCTCGCCCTCCCAGCCAGGATATTCGCCGGTCAACAGTCCAGTCGAGCCGGCCGTGGCCCGCAGGCGCGCCGCCTCGGCCGCCACCAGCTCGCTTTGGGCTGCCCGCAGCGCCTTGAAGTTGGCGTCGGCCTGTGCTTGCAGCCGTTCTGCCGCCTGGGGCAGTTCCTCCTCGCTGCACGTGAAGCGGCCGGCCAGGCTGCGCACCAACTGGTGCTTGCGGCTGTAGTCGTCCAGCGCCCGTTGGCCGCAGGCGAAGTGAATGCGCGTCTCCGGCCCGCGGCGCTCGGCGCGCAGCAGCTTGACGATCCCCACTTGGGCCGAACTGTCCACGTGCAGGCCGCCGCAGGCCACCTGGTCGAAGGCGCCGATGGCCACGATGCGCAACGGGCCGTCCACGTCGGGCTGCTTGCGCAGGTTGAGCGCCGGCAGTTCCTGCTCACTGACGATGCGGGCCGTGATAGGCAGGTTGCGCTGCACCACTTGGTTGGCCAGCCGTTCGGCGTCAGCCAGTTGCGCGTCGCTGATGCTGGTCTTGTCCAGATCGATGGTCAGGCTGTGCTCGCTCAAGTGCCAGGCCACGGTCAGCGCGCCGGCGGTCTCGATGAAGGCCTGGGAGAGGATGTGCTGGCCGCTGTGGTTCTGCATGTGGTCCCAGCGGCGCGGCCAGTCGATCTGGCCGTGGACGTCGGTCCCGCTGGGCAGAGATGCGGCCAGCAGATGCCAGACCGTCTCGCCGTCGCTGCGCACGTCCAGCACAGGGACGCCGTTCAGTGCGCCCGTGTCGTGGGGCTGGCCGCCGCCGGTGGGATAGAAGGCTGTGCGCTCCAGCGCCACGGCCGGCTGGCCGTCGATCTGGCGGGCGTCGATCACCTGGGCGTCGAAGGTGGTAAGGTAGGGAGTATCGTAGTACAGTCGCTGCGTCATCGGGCGTTCATAATGGATCGGATAATGGGCGCAATTATACCACAGCAAGCAGCATGAGACCATTTGGGCCAGACACGAGACCGGCGTATAATGACGGTGGCCGGTTGACGAGCGCTGCGATTGTTGAAGAGTTGAAAGAGAGAACGCAATGAACTGGTGGAACTATGTGACTGTGGACCCGGAGATCTGTCACGGCAAGGCGTGTATTACCGGCACGCGAGTGTTGGTCTCCGTGGTATTGGACAACTTGGCTGCGGGTGTGTCCGTTGACGAAATTCTGCGCAGCTATCCTTCGCTGACCCGCGAGTCTGTCCGGGCTGCTATGGGCTATGCGGCTGAGTTGGCTCGTGAACGTGTCGTGCTCATGCCTGCCTGATAGACTATGATCATGAAGTTCAAGATCGATGAGAACTTGCCGGTGGAGGTGGCTGATGCCTTGCGCTTGGCAGGGTACGACGCATCGACTGTGTTTGACCAGAATATGGCGGGAACCGCAGATCGCAACATTGCTAGCGTGGTTCAAAGAGAGCAGCGTGCGCTGTTGACTCTGGACTTGGACTTCGCTGATATCCGTAACTATCCGCCTCAGCAATTTTCAGGCCTGATCGTGATTCGAGCTAAGCGTCAGGACAAGACCTCGGTTTTGGCCATTGTAGAACGAGTGATTAAAGCTCTTGAGCGAGAGACGCTCAATCGAAAACTCTGGATCGTGGATGAACAGCGGATCAGGATACGCGAGTAAACGGAGCAAGAATCAGTGCTGCCGGTCGATCGCGCGCCGCACCTCGCGCGTCAGGCTGGCAAACTCGGGGGATCCCATCAACTCCAGCGTGCGGGGATAGGGCAGAGGGACAGGGATCTGCGCCACGATGCGGCCCGGCCGGTGGCTCATAACCAGCACCCGGCCGGCCAAAAAGACGGCCTCGTGGATGTTGTGCGTCACCATGACAGCCGTATAGTCGTAGGCCTGGCGAATGCCTAGCAGCTCCAGGTTCATGCGCTCGCGTGTGATGGCGTCCAGCGCGCCGAAGGGCTCGTCCAGCAGCAGCAGCTCCGGTTCATGTACCAACGTGCGCGCCAGGGCCGCACGCTGGGCCATGCCGCCGGAGAGCTGGCGCGGGTAGGATTGCTCGAAGCCTTGCAGCCCCACCAACGCCAGCACCGCGCGCGCGCGTTCGTCGATCTCAGCGGCTGGCCGGCCTTGTAGCTCCAGCGGCAGGGCCACGTTGCGCAGCACCGTGCGCCAGGGCATCAGGTTGGCATGTTGGAAGACGTAGCCGATCTCCGGCCGTGGACCGGCCAGCGGTTCCCCTTGGAGAATCACCTGGCCGCTCGTCGGCTGTAGCAGGCCGCCCAGAATGCGCAGCAGGGTCGTCTTGCCGCAGCCCGAAGGCCCGACAATGGCGACAAATTCGCCCGCATCGATCTGCAACGAGGTGCTGGCCAGGGCGCGGGTCGGCGCAGCTTCAGCGCCATTGATGGCGTCATACTGGCGTTCGACCTGTTCGGCGACCAGCAAAGCCGGGCCTGCCGCGCGCACGGTCTGGCGGTCGCTATCTTGGCCGAGGCTCAAAGCTAGCGTGTCAGGCATAGGGCTACGGCTTGGGAGCCTCGTCCACGAACTGGTTGGTGAAGATGCCCTCGCTGGGCACGTCGCTGTCGATCAGGCCCATCAGGCGCATGAATTCGGACGCTGCCTGCCACGCGGCGGGATCGGAGCGGCCCAGTTCGGCGTCATCGACCTGCCATAATTCAAGGGAGGCGTCAAAGATGGCCCGGTTGGCCGGCTCGTTGTCGCCGCTGGCCTCAGGCACGGCGCGCAGGCTGATGGCAAACGCCTCGTCGGGGTTGGCCAGGGTGTAGCGGATGCCGGCCAGCGTTGCGTTGATCACC
>JBFYTD010000498.1:0-2898 GCA_041300885.1 Anaerolineae bacterium
CGCCCAGGTGCTTGGCGCTGGCATGGATGCGCTCGACATCGCGCCGCAGCGCTTCAGGCGCGGGCGCAGCCGCGCGTGGACCGGTCTGCATGAGCAGCTCGCTCAACCCGACAATCAGGTTGAGCGGCGTGCGCAGTTCATGGCTGACCGTCGAGAGAAAGCGGCTCTTCATCTGGTCGGCTTCCTCGGCCAGCCGGCGGCCTTCGGTGGCCTCGCGGTACAACTGGGCGGTGTTGACGGCCGCGGCCAGCTCCTGGGCGATGGCGCCGTTCAGCTCCAGGCGCTCTGCATCCAGCGCCACATAGCCCGCGCGCCGGCGGCCGGCGATCAGCGGCAGCAGCGCCAGACTGAACGGGGCATCCTGCGCGACCCAGTCTGCCGGGGGAAACTCGCGGCTGGGAAAACGCAGCTCGTCCCGGTCAGGAGAAGTGACCGAGCGCAACACGCTCCACGCGACAGGATCATCGTCTTCGCCATCCAACAAGGCCACCCAGGCCAAGTCGATGCCCAGCATAGGCAGGGCCCGCGCGAGGGTGTCGTACACCTCGGTCTCGTCCAGGGTGTTGATCAACTGCGCCGTGAGCTGGCCGATGCGGTCCCCCGTCCAGCGCTGCGCGACCACCATCTGGCGGTGCTGCTGGCGCATGGCCGCGCTGATGGTGATGCGCGCCTGGTTGAGAATCTCGCGCCCCGCTTCGGTGAGATCGAGGCCGTCAAGTCCAGGCACCGTGGCCAGCAGCTCGGACAGCTCGGCGCGCAGGACAGAGACCGCCACCTGCCAGAGATGCGCGTCGTCGCCGCGGGCAATGGCTTCGCGCAGCGCTTCTTCCAGGGTGCGCTGAAAGCCGGTGGCGTCGCTCTGCGCCACGCTGGCTGTAAACGTCTCCACCAGATGCTGGCACAGCGCAACTGTCTCCGCTTCGCCCAACGCTTGGGTCTCGCCTAGCACCGCTGCGGCCATGCGCTGCGCCAACCGGGAGCGCGGCACGCCGTTGCCTGCAATCCGCAAGCGCGCGGCTGTGGCATCCAGCACGTCGGCCAGCACAGCGCTGCGGCCGCAGCCGCAGGACTCGCGGCTGATCAGGCGCGTCGGCACCAGCACCCGCTCGTCGGCTGCGGCGTCGCCGGCCATACGCCGCAGCAACAGCTCCACCGCCTGGTAGCCCATCTTGAACAGCGGCACCTGCACGCTGGTCAACGCGGGCTGCTGCACCGAGCTCTCTGGCCGGTCGTCGAAGCCGATGACAGCCACGTCGTCCGGCACGCGACGTCCCGCCTCGGCCAGGGCACGGATCGCGCCCAAGGCCGACTCGTCGTTGCTGGCCAGCACGGCGCTGAAAGGCAAGTCGGCGCCGAGGATCTGCTGCATGGCCGTGTACCCTGAGCCGAAGATGTGTTGACCAAACGCCAGCAGCCTGGGGTCGTCCACGAGGTCGAAGGTACGTAGCGCGGCTTGATAAGCCCGCAGCCGGTCGCCGCTATCCCCCTCCATGTCCTCTACGCTGCCGGCGATGAAGGCAACCCGTTGATGGCCATGCTCAGCCAGATGGCGCATGGCCTGTATGATGCCGCTGGCATTGTCAGCCAGAATCGTGGGACCCCGTTCTCCTGAGCCGACGAAGACCACCGGATGCCCGGCAGCCATCATCTCCTGCATGTGACGCGAGCGGACATCGGAGTGCAGCGGGTTGACCGCTATCAGCCCGTCGGTGTTCCACGGCCCGATCGGCACAAAATCCACCTCAGGCGACGGAATGGGCCAGGCGGGGCGCAGCAGATCTTCCGCGCTGGCCGACGCGCCCATGCCGCAGCCCAGCAGCAGGTTGCAGCCCAGCTCGGCCGCGGCGAGATGAATGCCCCGGTAGATGGGATTGAGGTAGCTCAGCGGCGTGGCGGTCCAGTAGTACTGCCAGCCCGCCAGGACGCCGATGGTCGGCCGTCCGTGCTGAAACGTCTGTGCCATGCGTTTACTCCCGTCACCGGCAGACTTCGGAAGTCGCCGGTTGCACGAAATGCCTGGCCTGGAGCAACAAGCGGCGCTGCTGCAGGGCCTCGGCGACTTCCGAAGTCTGTCACCCCAGCGCTTCTGCGAACACTGCGCCGGTCCCCGCCCGCACCTTCTCCAGCGTAGCGCCGGGCAGCAGCTCGGTCAGGGTCAACTGGCCGTCTACGAACTCGAAGACGGCCCAGTCGGTGATGACCATGCTGACGGCGCGCAGGGCGGTCAGGGGCAGCGTACACTGGGGCACGATCTTGGGCCGGCCTTTGCTGTCCACGTGGGTCATGGTGATGATCAAGCGCCGCGCGCCGCTGGCCAGATCCATGGCGCCGCCGATGCCCAGCAGCGGCTGGCCTGGCACGGCCCAGTTGGCCAGGTTCGCCTGCTCGTCCACCTGCAGGCCGCCCATGATGGCCACATCCACGTGCCCACCGCGGATCATGGCGAAGCTGTCGGCGCTGTCGAAGTAGGCCGCGCCGGGCAGGGCCGTCACCGGCTGTTTGCCGGCGTTGACCGGGAAATCCAGCGCGCCGCCCGTCTCCGGGGCCGGCCCAACGCCCAACATGCCGTTCTCGGTGTGCAGCGTGACGCCGTGCTCGGGCGTGATCAGGTCGGCCACCAGGGTGGGAATGCCGATGCCCAGGTTGACCACATCGCCGGGGCGCAGCTCAGCCAGGGCGCGGCGAGCCATGGCCATGCGGGTATCATCGGCCTTCTTGCCGCTGGCCGCGATCGACGCGGACGTGCCCAGGTCTTCCAGGGTCGTACGGGCCTGCACCAGGTAGTCTACGTAGCAGCCGGGGGTGTGAATGGCGTCCGGAACCAGCGCGCCGACCGGCACGATCTCCTCCACCTCGGCCACCACCAGCTTGGCCGCCATAGCCATCAGTGGGTTGAAG
>JBFYTD010000499.1:0-2898 GCA_041300885.1 Anaerolineae bacterium
CCATACCCTGCGCACCACCAGCCGCTTTCGCGAGATGGTCAAGTTCATGGTGGCGTTTCTGCTCTTCGGCAGCGGCATTGCCATCGCGCTGGAGTTTGCGGCCATCATCGGCTCGACGCTCTTCGGCCTGGGGCAGGAGCTGATCATCGTTTTCGCCATCATCGTGCAGGTCACCAACGTCATCGGCGCCTTCGGCTTCGGCCTGTTGATCGACCGCATCGGCGGCAAGTCGTCACTGATTGCCTCGTTATTAGCCATGATCGGTGTAGTGGTCTGGCTGTTTCTCAACCAGACGCAGATCGGCTTCCTGCTGATCGGCGCGGCGGCCGGCATCGCCATGGCCGGCGTGCAGTCGGTCAGCCGCACCATGGTCGGCCTCTTTGCCCCGCCCGGCCACAGCGCCGAGTTCTTCGGCTTCTTCACCATGGTCGGCCGCATCGCCTTCTGGGTCGGGCCGGTCACCTTCGGCTGGGTGGCGGCCGAGCTGGCGTTGATGTACGAGCGCCAGGGCGTGGCCGTGGAGCCGGCCGAGCAGCAGGGACTGCGCCTAGCCGTGCTGGTGATCATCTTGTTCCTGGTGGTTGGCCTGGCCGTGGCCCTCACCGTCGACGAAAAAAAGGCCCGCGAGGCTGCCCGCGCCAAGGACCCGACCCCCGTCTTGCCTGGCGACCTGCCAGACCCCACCGCCGCCCCGCCGCTCGGACCGGTCTCCTGACCACCGCTCGGGCCGGTCTTTGCGCAGCACCCCAGAGGTCTGCCGGAGTTGGCCTGACCGAGCCCGCCGACGCTTTGACAACCGTTCTTACAAGGTTTATAATGCTTACAAACCTTGTAAGAACGGTTGTGTTGTATTGGAGGCAAGCGCTATGGAACAAGTGATTGGCGCGACTGACCTGCGGCAGAATCTGACCGATGTGCTGCATGCCGTGCGCGAACAACGAGCAACCTACATCGTTGAGACCTTCGGTCGCTCCCAGGCTGCGATTGTCAACTTAGACGAGTACCGGCAGTTTCAGGGCTACCGGCAAGAGCGAGAGGCGTTCTTCGATTGGCTGGATGAAGCAGCGACGCGCAATGCCGAGCACAATCGTGACTTGAGCGAAGATGAGATTCTGGCGATTATTGAGCAGGCGCGCAAGGAGGTAGGGTACGCGCCTGACCAGGCAAAGAGAAACGCGCAGGGATACTTGACCGAGCAGGTCGCGATGGCCTTGCGGCCAGGTGAACCAGTTCTGGTTTGGGGAAAAAGGCCCGTATGGCATATGCCTGTTTGGCTTCACTTGCGTGGCTTCGGCCAAGTTGCAGCAGTCGGATCGTTGGATGTAGATGCTACAACGGGTGAGGTCAGTGCTTTGTCGCCAGATCAGATTCGTGGAATGCAGGATAGAGCCGATGTCCTCGCTCGCCGTCTCACACCGCAGGCAACTGCAGCAGGCTGATTGCCTGGCGGCTTGCGCCGCCATGATCTTGGATTATCTGCAATTGTCTGTCGACTACCCGCGTCTGCTCCAACTCCTGGAAATCAGGTCGTACGGTGCTGCGTTCTCCAATCTTTGCCGCCTTGAGATGTTGGGCGTTTCGGTCACAATGAAAAAGGGCACCGTCGCCATGTTGCGTGAGGCTGTCAAGAACGGTCTCCCGGTCATCGTCGCTGTTGACACTGCTGCCCTAACCTATTGGACTGACGACACAGCCCATGCCGTGGTCGTGGTAGGATTCGAGCAAGACTTTGTGTTGGTCAACGATCCCGAGTTTGAGCAAGCACCGCAGTCTGTTCCGCTAGACGAGTTCCTATTAGCTTGGCTGGAGCACAATTATCGTCAAGCAATTATACAGATGGAAGGTCGCTGAACAGACCCAACCAAATACGAGAACGCAATGGCAACTTCTCACAGCAAAGTGGCTCTCATCACCGGCGCCGGCCGCCACGGCGGCATCGGCGCCGCCATCGCCCAGCGCCTGGCTCAGGCCGGCGTCAACGTGGCCATCGGCGACCTATGTGCGCCGCTGCCGGCCGGCCTGCCCGCGCCGGCCATCGGCCAGTGGGACGAGCTCCAGGCTATCGCTGCGGAAGTGCAGGCGCTGGGCGTGCGTGCGCTGCCCGTGAAGCTGGACGTGACCGACCCCGCCTCGATCCACGCCATGCTGGCCCAGGTCATGGCCGAGTTTGGCCGCATCGACATCCTGGTCAACAACGCGGGCGCGATCTTCGGTCCCTCCCCGGTGGCGCAGATGGCCGATGACGCCTGGCGGCGCACGCTGGAGGTCAACGCCACCGGAGTCTTCCTGGTGACCAAGGCTGTGCTGCCGGCCATGATCCAGGGCCAGCGCGGCGGCCGCATCGTCAACATGTCCTCGCTGGCCGCAATCCGGCCGCGGCCCTACATGGCAGCCTATGCGGCCAGCAAGGCGGCCGTGGCTGCGCTGACCCAGTCGCTGGCCCAGGAGGTCGCGCAGTTCGGCATTACGGTCAACGCCGTGCTGCCGGGCGACATCGACACCGGCATGAAGCAGTGGGGCTATCAGCTCGAGGCTATGATCACTCAGCGGCCCTACGACGACGTGGTGGCGGCCGGCGTCGCCCGCATCCCGGCCGGCCGGCTGGGTACGCCGGAGGACGTGGCCGGGCTGGTGGCTTACCTGGCGTCGGATGAGGCGTCATTCATCACCGGCCAGCTTTTCCCGGTGACCGGCGGCCGCGAGCTCACGTAGCAACGTCGAGACCTTTAGCAAAGCCAACGTTCCCAACGCCCGCGGCGGATCCGTGATCCGCCGGGTTTTGGATGCGGCGACGCCGGTTCACGGAACCGGCGGGAGCGAATGTGAGTATGCCCGATAACACCGACATGCTCTTCACCTTCGCCATCCTGGCGGCTACGGTCTTGCTGTTCGTCTTCA
>JBFYTD010000500.1:0-2894 GCA_041300885.1 Anaerolineae bacterium
GCTCGCGCCCACCGCGCTGATGCTGACCGTGCCGGGCAGCGTGGGGTCGTCCACGGTGTAGAGCATGGTGGGCAGGTTGGCCTCGCGCACCACGTCGATCACCACCATGGGCGGCGTCCAGAAATGGGAGCAGAGCACCATGCACTCGGCGCCCTCGGCCTGCAGGAAACGGGCGCAATAGGCCGCCTCGCCATAGCGGCGCACGCCGAACCAATCGTCTGGGTCTGGCCGCAGGCTCACCATGGGATCGACCACCTGGCAGCCGTTCTCGGACAGGAAGGCGATCAACTCCTGGTGCCGCTGACGCAGGTAGGTCTCGCGCGGCAGGTCGAAAAAGGAGTCGCGACCATCGGTGAAGGTGATCAGGCCAACCTTGGGCCCTGAACTACGTTGTTCCGGCATGGGGCTACCTCGTTCTCTTGGATGTTACTTCGTCACTCTCGCTCTGGCCGGTCTTTGCGCACGCCTGCGGCAGCCCCGGAGGTCCGCCGGAGTGGGCCTGACCGAGCCAGCTGAGGTGAACGTGCTGTTAACCGTACCGCCCGTACTCGCGCGCGGTGTCGAACATGGCGACGATGATCTCTGGACTGACGTCGATCATGTGGTTGCAAGAGGCCAGCACGTAGCCGCCGCCCGGTCCCAGGTCGTCGATGCACGCCTTGACAATGGCGACGACCTGATCGACCGATGGGCTGCCTTCCAGGCCCTCGACGGCCCCGTGAAAGGTGAGCTGGGCGCCGAAGGCCTCTTTCAGCCGGCGTGCGCCCATGCCGGCCGTGGAGGTCTGCACCGGGTTGAGCACATTGACGCCGACCTCGATTAGATCGGGGATGACGTTGAAGACGGCGCCGTCGGTGTGGCGGAACAGCGCGGCCTGGGGCGCTTTTTCGTGGATCAGGGCATAGAGCTCCTGTTCGGCCGGCTTGATGAACTCACGGTACATGCGCGGCGAGATCAGCAGGCTCTTGTTGGTGCCCAGGTCGTCGCCGATCTCTACCATCTGCACGTAGGGGCCGGCCGCGTCCAGGAACATGCCGTAGATGCCCTTGTAGATCTCCAGCAGGTGTGCGATGATCGCCCTGGCCACGTCCGGGTAGAGCGCCAGCGCCATCATGAACTCCGACATCTCCATCAACTGGCAGGCGCGGTCCAGGAAGCCGTAGGTGATGGGGTTGCGGGCTACCAACGCGTAGTCAGTCTCCGCGAACATGCGCCGGGCTTCGTCCGCCAGGCCATCCACGCTGAACAGATCGGCAGGGCTGGGCCAGGCGTGCGCCTCTACTTCCCGGACGGTGGTTGCGCCGTGCAGCGGGTTCTGGACGACGTTGACGAACAGGCCGGCCTTCTGGTAGCCCACGCCCCACGGGTCGACAATGGTCCCGTCGTCAAGGACGGTGCTGCGGGCAACAGGGTTCCTGGGCAGAAAGAGGCGACGAAAGTCGATGTCGAAGTGCTCCAGGATGCGCTCGTCGTAGTAGTTGGCCGTCGTGCCTGACCGCACCGGCGGGATGGGCGCCAGGCCCAGGTGGTCGCGCAGGCGCAGGTAGGTCTCGTCCAGCAGCATGGTAGCGTTGCCCATCAAGTCCAGCGGCACGCGGTCCGGCTCCTGGTGATTGAAGGCTGCAAGCACGCGCTCGCGGTGGCTGTAGATGGTCATGGTCTTAGCGACGCTCAAGTCAGCTCGGAATCCGACCGGTGAGATCGGGCAACGGCGACTGCGGGTGCAGATGGCGCACCGAGGCGCGGAGGTCCAGCCCTTGCTGGGCCAGCGCCACCAGCTCCGACTGGTTGCCGGTGTGCCACTCCTTGAGCTGGCGGCGGGCGATGTTGACGTGCAACACCTCGTCGGCCCAGTCGAAATCCTGTAGGGTGCGCATCAACGGGTAGTGAGCTGCGTCCCGACAGAACTCGTATTCTTCCCGTTTGCCTGGCGGATACTTCATCAGGGCAGCTTCGACGCCGATGCCAATTAGCGCATACAGCTCCAACGGCGTCATTTGGAACAGATAGTGCGCCTCGAAATCGCGCACCGGCATGGCCGAACGATCACCGAACAGGTCCTCGATGGCCGCCTCGCCGAACAGCGAGTGGCGCATCTCGTCCCACAGGTGGCGCGCCAGGTCGACGTAGAACTCCCAGGGCTGGCCGGCCGTCTCACACAGCACCAGGGCCAGCCCCTCGGCCACCGTCACCTCGCTCAAGCGGGTAGAGATCATCTGTGCCAGCCGGGTGGCCACCTGTTGGTTCTCGACGTGGACGAAATCCCAGACCCGCGGGAACGCATCGTCGCGCGTGAGATGGCGGGGGATCACGTAGGGCGCGCCTGCGCGCTGTGGCGCAACGGCTGCCGGATCGACCGGGCCGCAGCCGTCGACGCCGCCGGCCGCACTCAGCAGCCGCCGCAGGTGATCAGCCCAGCGGCCGGCCGCTGCCTGCTGTTCAGCGGTCTTGACCACGTCGCCATACGCGGCCTCCAGCAGACGCAGCGCCTCCATCTCCTCGGCCACGATCAGCTTCAGCAGCTTTGCGGTGGGATAGTCGGCCAGATCATTGGTTACGGCCAGGTAGGTGTTGTAGGCAGCCAGCAGCGCTGGCTTGAACACGTGCGCCAGGGCGGCTAACAGCTCGACCGTGTTGGCGGCGTGCAGCGCCTCGTCGAAGACGATGCTCAGCAACGAGTCCGGCGCAGCCAAGGCCTTCTTCTTGGACTGGCGCAGCTCCGGCAGACGCTTCTTGAGCCAGTGCGCGTGCTGCGCATCCTCGTATTGCAGCCGCGCCAGCAGCCCCTTGACGTCCCGCTCCGGCGTGCTGATGATGTGGGCCGCCTGCAGGAACATCAGCCGCTCCTCGACGTAGGCCAGGTGATGCAAGCGCGCGGCGCACTCCTCGACGCC
>JBFYTD010000501.1:0-2892 GCA_041300885.1 Anaerolineae bacterium
CTGATCCATGCCGCCACCATGGTCTCGGCCGGCGTCTACCTGATCATCCGCATGTATCCGCTGATGATCGCCGGCTCCACCCCGGCCTTGACCTTCATCGGCGTGATTGGCGCCTTCACGGCTCTCTTCGCCGCCACCATCGCCATCTCACAAACCGACATCAAACGTGTGCTGGCCTATTCCACTGTCTCGCAGTTGGGATTCATGTTTGCCGCCCTGGGCATCGGCGCGTACGTGGCCGCCGCCTTCCACTTGATCACCCACGCCTTCTTCAAGGGGATGCTCTTCCTGAGCTCGGGCTCGGTGATCCACGGCATGGAGCACGGCGAGCACCACGCCCACGAGCACGGCCACCACGAGGTGCAGGGCTTCGACGCCAATGACATGCGCTATATGGGGGGCCTGCGCAAAAAGATGCCCGGCACCTTCATCGCCTTCCTGGTCGGCGGCTTGGCCTTGTCTGGCTTCCCCTTGATTACCTCCGGCTTCTGGAGCAAGGACGAGATACTGGCCGAAGCTTATCACGCACTGACTCACGGCGAGGCCATACGAGCTCTGCCGGTCTTTGCCTTCTTCGCCCTGGTGATCGCCGCCTTCTTCACAGCCTTCTACACCTGGCGTCAGATCACCATGACCTTCCTGGGCAAGCCCCGCACCGAATCGGCCGCCAGCGCCTCTGAAAGCAGCAAGCCTATGGTCATTCCGCTGCTGATCCTGGCCGTCTTCACCCTGCTGCTGGGCTTTGTCGGCGTGCATGAAGATTTCCCAGTTCTCGGCCCGCTGCTGGGCGGCAACCCCTTCCATCATTTCATCGGCGGTTTTGCCAAGACGCTGGACATCGAAGCGGCCACTATCCCCTTCAGTTGGATACCGGTGCTCTTCTCGACGGTGCTGGCGCTGGGCGGCATCGGCGCGGGCTGGTGGGTCTATGGTCGGGCCGGCAAGGGCTGGCAAACCCACGACCAGATCGACCCGGTGGAAGCTGGGATGCGCCGGCTGCGCCTGGGCGGCTTCTACAACGCCATGCGCAACAAGTTCTACTTCGACGAGCTGTACAACATCATCTTCGTGCGCTTCTCGTTGTGGCTCTCCAGGGCATCAGCCTGGTTCGACCGCACCGTGATCAACGGCGTTGTCGACGGGGTTGGCCGCTTCGGCTATTGGCTGTCCCACGTCTCCGCCCGCTTCGACAGCCGCTTCATCGATGGCATCGTCAACGGCCTGGGTTCCCTGGCTAACAAGGCCGGCGGCGCGCTGCGCCTGGTACAAACTGGCCAAGGCCAGACCTATCTACTGGTTGCTCTCCTGACAGTGCTGCTGCTGCTGGCGCTCTTTGCCGTGCAAGTAGTGGGCATCGGCGTTGTCGGGTAACAGTCCTGTGACTGACTGCTCACTAGGAGAAGTTACATGGAATCTTTCAACGAAATGATCCTCAGCCTCGTCGTCTTCACCCCGCTGCTCGCCGCGGTCGTGCTGCTCTTCTTCCCGCGCGAGAATGAGCGGCTGATCAAGCTGTGGTCGATCGCCCTCAGCATCATCCCGCTGGTGTTGACCATCTACCTAATGATCAACTACTACACCAGCCACATCCCCGGCGGGGGCGGGATGCAGTACGAGGTCAAGCTGGCCTGGATTCCACAGCTCAACTCGTTCTACCACCTGGGCGCCGATGGCCTGAGTGTACCGCTGCTCTTCCTGACTGCGCTGCTCTCCACCCTGGGCCTGTATTACTCCAGCTTCACCATCAAAAAGCGGGTCAAGGAGTTTTTCTTCCTCTTCCTGCTGCTGGAGATGGGCATGATGGGCGTTTTTGTGGCGCTGGACTTCGTGCTCTTCTACGTGTTCTGGGAAATCGGTCTGGTGCCCATGTACTTCCTGATCGGCATCTGGGGCCAGGCCAAAGACCGCCCACGCTACGCGGCCATCAAGTTCTTCATCTACACCCTGGTGGGATCGGTCGCCATGATGTTGGCGATCCTGGCGATCTACTTCCAAACCAACACCTTCGATATGCAGGAAGTGGCTCGCCTGCAGCCTTTCGCCGGTAACCTCACCGTCGCCAGCCTGGTGTTCTGGGGCTTCATGCTGGCCTTCATGATCAAAGTGCCCAGCTTCCCCTTCCATACCTGGCTGCCCGACGCCCATACTGCGGCGCCCACAGCCGGCTCCGTGATCCTGGCCGGCGTGCTGCTGAAGCTGGGCGCGTACGGCATCATCCGCATCGTGCTGCCCACCTTCCCCGAGGCCTTCAGCCAATGGTCGATGGTCATCGTGGCTTTGGGGGTGATCGGCATCGTCTACGGCGCGTTTGTCTGCATCGCGCAAAGCGACCTGAAGCGGCTGATCGCCTACTCATCGGTCAGCCACATGGGTTACGTTATGTTGGGCCTGGGCGCGGCCGCGGCCGGCATCAGCAAGATGACGGAGCCAGGCATGACCGACAGCATGGCCATGGCCATCAACGGCGCTACCTTGCAGATGTTCAACCACGGCCTGATCACCGGCGGCCTCTTTTTCCTGGTCGGCGTGCTCTACGAGCGGGCCCACACCCGCGACCTGGGCATGTTCGGCGGACTGAGCGCCAAGATCCCCGCCTATTACGGCATCATGATGGTGGTGGCCTTCGCCTCACTGGGCCTGCCGGGTCTGGCCGGCTTCTGGGCTGAGTTCTTCACCTTCCGCGGCGCCTTCGATATCGTGGCTGTCTGGGCGGCCATCGGCGTGATCGGCATCGTGGCCACGGCCGGCTACATCCTCTACCGCATCATCCAGTCGGTCTTCCTGGGCGAGTATGACCCGCACAAGATCGGCCACTGGACCAACATGAAGAGCGGCGAGGAAGGACACGAACCCTCCGACATGGCCGGCTTCGAGAAGCTGACCATGGTGCCG
>JBFYTD010000502.1:0-2889 GCA_041300885.1 Anaerolineae bacterium
CACGCCCTACAGCCGGCGGCAGAGCCTGCTTAGCAAGAGCATGAGCTATCTGGGCGTCGACGCCACCTACGCCACCAGTATCGCCATCATGCGGCGGATTTTGCAGGTGGAGTTGGCGCGGTTGGGTGGGTAGTGGGAATATCTAATGGACCCACCAGCGAGTACTATGACCGCGACCGGCCGGCCTTCTACTGGGCGATTCAGAGTGTGCGTGAAGCCGATCTGGATTTGACCGGTTTGCTTGAGTACTTTGTTGCAGGTCTGGAAACCCAGTTGGAGGAAGTCAAGGAACGAGGAAAACAGGCCATCCGCGTCGATGTGCTGGTAAAAGATCACGCGTTGAACCACCGGCAGTCAGCTGCCCTGCATCTCATTCTCCAACAAGGCGATCTCAATATCCAGGATCTGGAAGACCGTTTCCCAACGCTGAACCGTCGCACCTTGCAGCGCGATCTTACGGGATTAGACGCCCATGCGCTTGGCGCACAACCATGGATGAAAATGGCGGGCTCGGTCGGAGACCAGCCCGAGCGGCTATTTTCAAGTCAGTAAGGAAGGGAGTTGTTGTGACTGAAGGCGTTACTAATCAACTGAGGTACCGTCTGCGCCAGGTGATGTAATCTTGCGACAAACTTGCGACGTAACTTGCGACAATCTTACGACACAACTTGTGACATGTTTCTTTCGAAGACTGACATGACTACCACTGACGCCAGCGGAAATTGACGAATTATGCTTCTCATTCTCCTCATCCTCTTCCTCCTCACCTACGCCCTCGCTCACTGGCTGCACCGCTGGGGCCGATTTGACGCGCGCAAGGACGTGCTGGCCGCCGGGCTGCTGGCGCTGGCCTGCATCGGCTACTTCTGGCGCGTGATCTTCGGCGACTCCTTCATGCCGGCCGATGGCGGCGATCTGATCAGCTTCCTCTGGCCGACCTACCGCTTCGCCGCGGAGAGCCTGCGCGCCGGGGAATGGCCGCTGTGGAATCCGCAGCTCTACAGCGGCGCGCCGCACGTGGCCGACATCCAGGCCGGCTTTCTCTATCCGCCCAACCTGTTGCTGTTCCTGGCTGTGCCCGACTTCGGCGCGCGGGCCATGGAGGGGATGAGCATTCTGCACTTGTGGTGGGCCGGGCTGGGCATGTACGTGTTGCTGCGCAGCCTGCGTTTGCCGGGTGCAAGTCGACGTATTGCTGGAGGCGGGGATGCTTCGGCGGCCCTCAGCATGACACACGCGGATGAAACACGAGGTTACGTGAGCCGCCCGGCCGCGCTGGCCGCGGGCATCGCTTTCGCCTTCTCGGATCCCTTCTGGGTGCATTTCGGCAACCTGAACCTCAACGCCGTAGCTAGCTGGCTGCCGTGGGTGGTGTTATTCTATCACTGTTCACTGTTCACTGCTCACCGTTCACTGGCCTGGTCCGCCACCGGCGGCTTGCTGTTGGGCATCGCTACGCTGGCCGGGCATATCCAGTCCACGCTGTTCATCGGCGTGGCGGTGGTGTTGTACGGGCTGTTCTGGCTGTTCTTTGAGCTGCAAGAGCCGGGGGCCACGGCGCGGCAGGCGCTGATCCGGCTGGTGGGCAACACCGCGCTGCTGGCCGCGGTGGGCATCTTGACCGCGGCGCCGGTGCTGCTGCCAGCCATTCAGTTGGCCCAGTACACCGCCCGCGCCGCGTGGAGCTATCAGGAGACGGTGGGCTACTCGCTGTCGCCAGCCCAGTGGATCGGCCTGGTGGTGCCTGGCTTCTTCGGCCGCGGGCCGCAGTTGCACTGGGGCCTGTGGCCGCGGGTCGAGGTGGGCTACATCGGCATTCTGCCGCTGGCGCTGGCTGTGCTGGCGCTCCTGGGCCGGCGCAACCGCCACACCTGGACCTTCCTGGGCATCGCCGGCGTGGGTTTCCTGCTGGCGCTGGGCATCTACAGCATCCCGCACGGCTGGCTCAGTCTGCTGCCCGGCTTCGATCTGCTGCGCGCGCCTGGGCGCTTCGTGCTGCTGTTGAGCTTTGGCCTGGCCGCGCTGGCCGGCATCGGCCTGCAAGTCCTGCTCAGCCCGGTGGGCGACTCCGAAGCCTGGAAGGCGCTGACGCGCCTCAGCAGCGGGCTGGGCTGGGTCTCCAAGGCCGCCGCGGCCATTGTGGTACCGTTGGTCTTTGCCGCCCTCCTGCTGACCCAGGATCGCGATCCCACGGTCTACCTGCGCGTCGCGATTGCCGCCATTGCTGTCATGCTGGCGGTGGCCTTTCTCTGGGCCAGTTGGGCGTTGGTGGCCGCGCGGCGGGCGGGCTGGGCGCGGCCGCGCACCCTGGCTGCCTTGGCCGTAGCGCTGATCTTCATCGACCTGGCCAGCACTGGCGCGTACAACGATCTCGGCGACACGGACCCCACCGAGAGCTTCCAGCAGCCGGCTATCGTTGCCTTTTTGCAGCAGGCTGAGGACGGTGAGCCCTTCCGCATCGACGCGCGCACCGGCGTCGATCAGCTTTGGCAGCCTAACACGGCGTTGCTGTACGGCCTGGACGACGTCTGGGGCGGCGACAATCCGTCGCTGTTCGCCCCCTACGAGCGCTACTGGGAGGGCATGGGCAGCCGCTCCAGCCGCCTGTACGACTTCCTCAACGCGCGCTATCTGGTGGGCAGCAAGGATGTCGAGCTGGACTGGGAAAAGTTCGAGCTGGCCTTCGACGGCGACCCAGATCTGAACGTCTACCGCAATTTGACGGCCTTGCCCCGCGCCTTTGTGGTGCATGAGGCTCGCGTAGCCAGCGGCGTGGAAGCAGACGATCTGGCTTGGGCCGCCGTGCAAGACCCGGCCTTCGATCCGGCTGTGCAGGTCGTGATCGAGCCGGGCGACGCCCAACTGCCCGTCACGGCGCCGGCCGCCGGG
>JBFYTD010000503.1:0-2881 GCA_041300885.1 Anaerolineae bacterium
GTCCGTCATCGCGGCGAATCGCTCCATCAGCGCCACAATCCAAAACCAGTGATGATTATCTGAACAGTATTGGTCTTAAAGCCATGCTTACAGTAGTTGTGCGGGTCACCCAGAATGATAATTGCCGGATACCCCTTCTGTGCCGCCAGCGCCCGTGAATGCCCGATCAGAGCCGAACCTACGCCCCGCCGCTGCCAAGCCGGGTGCACGCACAAAGGCCCGAAGGTGGCCGTCTCTACTCTCTCGCCCAACTCATTGATCACCCATGAGCGGGTGTACATGATGCTGCCAACGATCTCGTCATCTACCTCAGCTACGAAAGTCAGGTCTGGCAGAAAGTCTTCATGACCACGTATCAGATGTGTGGTGTAGTGCTCATCGCAGCCTGGCCTGTATAGGTTCCAGAAGGCTTCGCGGGTTAATACTTCAACGGCGAGGTGGTCGGCTTCGTTTTCAGACCTGATTGTTATTTTCAAAGCATTACTCCCCTGACTGAAGATGGCGTTACTGTCTGTTGAATGTAAGCGCCCAGCCGTCCCACCTTGTCGGATCGTGATTACGGCTTTTCGGGCCGAAGCGGCAAGAGTTCATCGATCCGGCTATTGGGCCAGACGGGCAATTTCTCCAGGGTATCCCTCAGCCAGGCATGCGGATCCAGCCCGTTCAGCTTGGCCGTCCCCAACAGGCTCTGAATCGCGGCGGCCCGCTTCCCGGCGCGCTCTGAACCAGCGAACAACCAATTCTTCTTCCCGATTGCGATTGGCCGAATGGCGTTCTCCACGGGATTATTGTCGACGGGCAGCACCCCGCTGTCGGCATAGCGCATCAGTGCCGGCCAGCGCTTGATACTGTAGTCGAGCGCCTTGGCCGTACCGCCACCATCGGCAACGCCGATCCGGGTATCGATCAACCAGGTTCGCAAGGCCTCCAGTCGAGGTCGCGCTTCCTGCGTCCTCAGTTGCAGACGACCCGCCGCATCCATTCCCTGTGCCTGGCGCTCCACCTCATACAGTTCACCGACCCGGCGCAATGCCTCGGCCGCGATCGGGCTCTGGTTGGCCGCATGGAGATCGAAGAACTTCCGGCGCGCATGCGCCAGGCAGGCCAACTCAGTGACGCCGTGCGCAAACAGCGCCTTGTAACCGGCGTAATCGTCAACCATCAGATGACCATGCCAGCCGTCCAGAAAGTTTCGCGCATGCGCACCCTGTCGCCCCGGCTGGTAATCAAACACGAGGATCGGCGGTCCCGGCGCCAGATCATTGCTGCGGTAGGCCCAGAGATACGCCTTCCTGGTTTTGCCCTTGCCCGCGTCCAACTGCGGCACCGGCGTTTCGTCGGCGTGCAACACGCTGCGCTCCCGGAGCAGCACCGTCAGGCGATCGACCAGGGGTTGCAAGGCCACCCCGACGCGACCCACCCACTCGGCCAATGTCGAGCGGGCCAGTGGCACCTGCTGGCGGGCAGCAATCTGTTCCAGGCGATAGAGCGGCAAATGATCCAGGAATTTGCTGGTCATCACCCAGGTCAGCAAGCCCGGGGCGGCCATGCCGCCATCGATGACCGCCGGCGGGATCGGTGCGGCACTGATCGTCTCACAGGTCCGGCAGGCATATTGCGGACGGATATGGCGATGGACGAAGAAGCGGGCGGGCTCGACATCGAGTTGCTCGCTGATGTCCTCACCGATTTTGATCAGATCCTTGCCGCACTGGCCGCAAGTACACGAGTCCGGTTCATGCCGGTGTTCAATGCGCGGCAAATGCTCGGGGAGCGGCTGGCGACCCGCGCGTTCGCGTCTGGCCGGCTTGCTGGCAGGGCTCAGCTGCTCGGCTTCAGCTGCCTGCGCACTGGCGTCGGTACTCCAGCTTTCCTCGAACAGCTCGCGCTGTTCTGCGGAGAACTGCTCACTCTTGTTGGCGAAGCGAATACGCTTGTAATACGCCAGTTCAAGGGTCAGCGCCTGGATCTTGAGCGCATCATTCCTGGATTGTTCGAGAAGCTTGCCGACCCAGGCCGCCAAGGCGGGATCGGGGCTGAATTGGGTAAGTTCGGCAGCTAAATCCATGGTCGTATTTTACCACGCCATATCCCCCGAGACCCGCTTGTGGCAATGGTTTCAAGCCATTTTATCCACTCGATACAGGCGCCTAAACTTGCCAATGCGCGGGTGCCGTCGCCGAGAGTCGTTGCCAGTCGACACCGGCCGTCAGCCAGCCCCATTGGGCCGCCGTAAGGCTGAAGGTCGTCGCGTTCGAGGTCGGCCAGGTAAAGCGACCACGATGCAGTCGGCGCTGACAGAGCCAGACACCGGTGCCGTCCCAAACGAGGAGTTTGAGCCGCGTCAGCCGCCGGTTGCGGAAGGCGTAGGCGCTGCCGTCACAGGGCGAGCGGCCCAGGGTGTTCTGGATCCGCTGTGAGAGGCCGTCGATGCCGGCCCGCATGTCGATGGGTTCAACGACCAGCCAGACCTGGCTCGGCGTCGGGATCATGGCAGGTGCCGCAATACATCGGCCAGCCACGGCACATTGCTTGCCGGCAGTTCGATCCGCCAGCCGCCCGGACTGTGGAGGCGAACCATCGTACTCGCCGGCGATGGGCTCACGCTGACCGGTACCAGGGTCAGGTTGGTCTTGGTGGCGGCAAGCGCCGCTTTCTGTTTGCATCGCCAGCGATAGAACGACTTGGTGCTCAAGCCGTGACGGGTGCAGTACGCTTCTTGTGTCAGGTCGCTTTGCTCCCACGTTTCAAGATGCTGCTGCCAGTATGCCTCGCCGTGCCTTCTTGCCATCTCCGCCGCCTCTCAAAAACCCGGAGATTGCTCCAACTGAATGCAAAACTACAGGTGGGACGGCTGGGCGCTTACGAAACACCAGCATAT
>JBFYTD010000504.1:0-2874 GCA_041300885.1 Anaerolineae bacterium
ATCATCCTCGGCGCGGTCGCGCGGCTGGGCCGGCAAGCCGTCAAGAGCTGGCAGCTCGTCGTGATCGGCGCGGCCGTCGGCGTTGCGGCCTGGTTTGGCTTCAACGCAGTTTTGGCCCTGTTTCTCGGCGGGCTGGTGGGCATGATCTGGCTGCGGGGCCGCGCCGGCTGGGCCGACCGCCGCGGCTTGGTCACGTCGATGCTGTTGGTTACGGCGCTGATCGCTGTGGTCAGCGTGATCCTGGCGGTGGGCAACAACGCGGCCCAGCTTTGGGCGAGCACAGCCGCCGGCCAGCCGCGCGAGCCCTCGCCGGGCCTGCTGGGCCTGTATTTCCTGTTCATCGGCAGCGTGCTCTACGGCAGCGGCTACGTGCTGTTCGCCTTTCTGGAGGGCGGGCTGGTGGAGACCTTTGGCTGGCTCACCCAGCAGCAGTTGATCGACGCTATCGCCGTCGGTCAGGTGACCCCAGGGCCGGTCTTCAGCTCGGCCACGTTCATCGGCTACGTGATCGCCGGCTGGCCGGGCGCGCTGGCTGCCACGGCCGGTATCTTCCTGCCGTCGTTCATCTTTGTGGCCGCGCTCGCGCCGCTGGTACCGAAGCTGCGCCGTTCAGCCTGGATGGCGGCCTTCCTCGACGCGATCAACGTCAGCGCCATCGGACTGATGGTAGTGGTATCCATTCAGCTCGGCCAGGCCGCGCTGATAAGCTGGCAGGCCTGGCTGGTGTTCGCCGCCGCGCTGATCCTGGCCATGCGCTGGAACGTCAACTCGGCGCTGTTGGTGGCCGGCGGCGCTATCGCCGGCTGGCTGATGATGGGCTAGGGCCACAGCCGCTGCGCCTGGACGGCGTTTGGTCTCCGGCCGCGGCCTGTGCTAAGATGCAACCGACAAACTACCAAGGACAACCTAACACCGATGAGCGAACAAGAACGTCCCCAGAACTTGACCGTCAACCGCCAGGAGGAGACCCTGGAGATCGTGTGGGCCGACGGGCATCGCAGCGTCTACCCGCTGGCCGGTCTGCGCAACGTCTGCCCCTGCGCCGAGTGCCGCGGCGGCCATGAAGCCATGGGCCAGCCGGTGGAGCGGGCCGCGCTGTTCGAGCGTCCCGGCCACACCTGGCAGCTCAGCAACGCCTTCCTGGTCGGCCACTACGCCTTGGGCATCGCCTGGGCTGACGGCCACGACAGCGGCATCTACACCTGGACTTTCCTGCGCGCGCTCTGCCCCTGCGACGCCTGCGATGCGGCCCGCGCCGATGCGCCGGACGTGTACGCGGCGTGACGCGTTAGACCCATCGGGTTGCCGCAACCCGATGGGTCTGGGCCGGTGACCACCCATGACCAAGAAACCACCCAAAGTCGTCTACTCCACCGACCCGGACGACGGGCCGCCGTCGCCCTTTGCCGCGTTGGGGCCGCTGGCATCGAAGCAGCCGCAGCCGGCATCACCCCCGCCCGCAGCCCAGCCAGCCAAGAACCCAGCCGCAGCCGTACCGGCGCTACAAGGCAACACCCCGGTGCGCGTCGGCCGCGAGCGCAAGGGGCGGGGTGGCAAGACCGTGTCCATCATTACTGGGGTAATGAGCCGTGAAACCGGCCGGCAGGCGCTGCTCAAGCTGCTGAAAAACAAGCTGGGCACCGGCGGCGCGTTGGAGGATGACATTATCATCATCCAGGGCGACCACCGCGAGCGCATCGTGGAGATCCTCAACGAGCTAGGTTACAAGGCCAAAACGGCGGGCGGCTAACCGCCACAAACTGCTCGGGCCGGTCTCCGACCGAGCCCGCGATGCTTCTCGTTAGTACCGAGTGGGGCGGTTAATCTCGGCGCGCAATGGACGGGACATTGTCCAAATTATGGCAAGGTTTTTGGCGTTGTCAAACATGCGCGATTCGCGCGCGGCGTGCGTTCAATGATTGTGCAGCACACAACGCTGCTGGGCCGTTACCGCCTGGACGCAGGGCGTCCCCACTTTCGCCGCGCTGAAGGTCTGCGATGTCGTCACGATTGGCTGATCGCCTGCAAAGCGCACGCCGCCGCCGTTTCATCGGCCGCACGGCCGAGTTGGCGCTGTTCGAGACCGCGCTGGCTGCCGCCGAACTGCCTTTTTTCCTCTTGGTCGTCCACGGGCCGGGCGGCGTGGGCAAGACGGCGCTGTTGACGCAATACGCGCGGCTGGCCGAGCAGGCCGGCGCCATCCCGCTGACCATCGACGCACGCAACACCGAGCCGACCCCAGAGGCATTCCTGGTCAGCCTGTGCCTGCCGCTGGGCATCGACCCGGCCCAGTCGCCGGCTGAGGTCATGGATCAGCGGCTGGAGCGCCACGTGCTGCTGATTGACACCTACGAGTTGCTGGCGCCGTTGGAAGGCTGGCTGCGCGACATGTTTCTGCCCCAACTGCCGGAAAATACCCTTACCGTGCTGGCCAGTCGCCATGCACTGGCGCCAGCCTGGCGCGCCGATCCCGGCTGGCAGCCGTTGGTGCGGACCATAGCGCTGCGCAACCTGACGCCTGAGGAGGGTCGGGATTACCTGGCTCAGCGCCACGTGCCCGACGATGAGGTGCAGAATGTACTTGACTTCACCCACAGCTACCCGCTGGCGCTGTCGCTGGTGGCCGACTTGTACGACCAGCGCCCTGGCTTTCGTTTTGCCCCTGCCGAAGCGCCCGACGTAATCAAGCTGCTGTTGGAGCAGTTCTTGCAGCGCGTGCCGGGGCCGGCCCACCGCGCTGCGCTGGAAGCCTGTGCGTTGGTGCGCGTTACCACGGAGTCGCTGCTGGCCGAGCTGGTGGCCCTGCCCGACGCGCATGAACTGTTCGAGTGGCTGCGCGGGCTGTCCTTCATCCAAACGCGGCCGGGCGGGCTC
>JBFYTD010000062.1:0-8170 GCA_041300885.1 Anaerolineae bacterium
CCGGGTTGGCTGGCGCCGCTTCCAGCGACAGCCCTCTCGACGCCAAACTCGACTTGTTGGACCTGGAAGGCGCCTGTGATGCCGAAATCGGTCAAGGTAAACTCGCGCAGGTAAGCATTGTCGGTGTGCTTGAAATTGACGTGACAGGCGATGGAGTTTCCCGCGGCGATGGCCTGAGATTGTGAATGGGTGATGGTGCGCGGGGCGTTGGTTGGCTCAGCCGAGCGCAACAGCAGCGGCAGGAAAACGCGTACAGGATCGCTGCCCGGATTGAGCGGATCGGCCTGGACCGTGGATTGCCAGAATCGCGCATCAATCCCACTCCACAGATTGACCCAGGTTAACAGCAACAACAGGACTACAAGATGGTGGTGTTTCATAGATTTACTCCCTGGGCAGCGCGCACCTACGGCTTTGACAGCTAGACTTAGCACAAGAAAATGGGAGTTCCTAGGGTAAGCTTGCAGTCAATCTCTCTCTGCCGAACTCCCGGTTTCTGATGACCACCAGATTTGTCACTATAATAGCATTATAGCCGGCAACAACCAGCCGTCAAGCAGCATGTCATCTCCCTCACCCTGTGATAGTTGATCGGATTGCAGTTTGCAGGTATGATTAACCGGTGGGTCACATGACATACCCATGGGTACTGATCGAAAGGTGAAATACCTCCATGAACGACACCATGCTACGTGTATTTAGCAAAGAGGCCGGCCTGCGCGGGCTGATCTGCCTCACCACTGAGCTAGCGCGTGAGGCTGCCCGCCGCCACAGCGCCACGCCCGTGGCTGCGGCTGCGCTGAGCGATGTCCTGACCGCGACTGCGCTGCTGGGGGGCCTGCTCAAGGTCAAGCAGCGGGTAGCCCTCAAGATCGAGGCCGATGGCCCCCTGCGCAAACTGGTGGCCGAGGCCGACGCCAACGGCCAGGTGCGCGGCTATGTGGCCGCACCCGACACACCCTGGCCTCTGCCCATCGACGCAAACGCCGTGGCCGCTGCGCTGGGCCGCCAGGGCTTGCTGACCGTGGTCAAGGATCTGGGCCTGCGCGGCCTGTATCAGGGCGCAGTGTCTGTGCAGGACGGCGACGTGGCCGCCAGCCTGAGTCACTACTTCGAGAAGTCGGAGCAGACTGCCAGCCTGGTGCTGCTCGGCGCGGCGCTCAACGGCGAAGGCGTCCTCCTTGCAGCCGGCGGGCTGCTCTTCCAACCGCTGCCCGGCGCCGATGCAGGCGCGTTGCAGCGTGTGGCCGGCAACCTGGCCAGCCTGTCCCCGTTGGCCAGCTATCTGGCCGCCGGCCATACACCCGAACAGGCGGCAGCCCAGGCATTGAACGGCATCGACTACACCGTACTGGAGCAGCAGCCGCTGGCCTTTGGCTGTTCGTGCAGCCGCGCTCGCTCCCGCCAGGCGCTGAAGGTGCTGGGCGACGACGACCTGCTGGCCCTGATCGTCGAAGGCGAGGCGGTGGTCGACTGCCACTTCTGCCACGAGCGCTACGTCTTCGACCGGGAAGAGCTAGGCCTGATCCTGGACGAGATCGAGAGCGAGGCGCTGGAATCGATGTTCGAGAGCGATGAACCGTAACACGTAACTCGTAACCCGTAACCCGGAAGGGGTCACCCTTGGACAACTTCCGGTTACGAGTTACGAGTTACTCGTTACGGGTTGTCGATCACCATCCTTGGAGAGCAACCACCATGACTACTCTTCCCATCACCCACATGACACTGTACAAGCACGGCGTCGGCTTTTTCGAGCGGCAGGCCCGGCTGAGCGGCGAACAGGTCAGCCTGTCATTTCGCGTCGAGGAGATGAACGACGTGCTCAAGAGCCTGACAGCCATCGACTGGGGTGGCGGCCAGGTGCTGGGCGTCGAGTATCCCAGCCCGCAAAGCCGCGAGGAATTATTAGCCGGCTGCTCCATCCATCTGCGCGATCACCGCAGCCTGCAGGACCTGCTGGTGAGCCTGCGCGGCCGGCGGGTGCGCCTGCTGCTGGACCAGGGTGAGGCGCTGAGCGGCGCGCTGCTGGGCCTGGACGAAGCGCCGCAAGAGGAGCCGCTGGCCACTGCGCTGGTCTCTCTGCTGCTGGACGAGTCGACGGCGGTGCAGGCTGCGCCGCTGGGCCGCGTGCAGGGGGTCGAGATCCTGGACGATGCCGCGGCCGGCGACTTACGCTTTTTCCTGGCCAGCTCGCTGACCCAGGAGGCGCACCGCCAGGTGACAGTGCGGCTGACGCCGGGCGAGCACGACCTGTCGCTGAGCTATGTGGCGCCCGCGCCAAGCTGGCGGGTGAGCTACCGGCTGGTGATCGAGGGAGAGGGAGAAGAAGGAAAAGAGGGAAAGGAAGGGGGAAGGCGGGCGTTGCTCATGGGGTGGGGGATCTTCGACAATCGGCTGGAGGAGGACCTGCAGGAGATCTCGCTGTCGCTGGTGGCCGGCATGCCGATTTCCTTCGTCTACGATCTGATGACGCCGGTGACGCCGGAGCGGCCGGAGATCAAGGACGAAAGCCGCGTGGCGGCCGGGCCGGTCAGCTTTGGCGCAGCGATGCCGCCGGCCGCGCCCAGGATGGCGTCCCTGGCACTGGCCGAGTCGTTCGACGGCGCCGCCACGCGCCAACCCGCCGCCCTGGCCAAGCACGCCTTCAGCGCACAGGCGCTGGATCAAACCACGATGGTCGCGGCCAGCGGCGCCGACTTGGGCGAGCTGTTCGAATACGCCATCGCCACCCCGGTGACCGTCGGCCGCGGCCAGTCGGCTATGGTCCCGATTGTCTCGGCGCGGCTGGACTGCCACAAGGATTTGCTCTACAACGGCAGCAAGCTCCCTGCGCATCCGGTGGCGACGCTGCGCATGCGCAACGACACCGGCCTGACCCTGGAGCGCGGCCCGGCGACGGTGATCGACCGCGGCCAGTACGCCGGCGAGGCCGTGCTGCCGTTCACTGTGGTCGACGGCGAAATTGTGGCGCCCTACGCCGTGGAGTTGGCTGTTAAAGTGCTGGAGGAAAGCCAGACCACCCGTGAAATCCACGGCCTGCGCATCAGCGGCACCTACCTGCTCTTCGAGGAATGGGACGTGCGCACGCAGATCTATAGGTTCAGCAACAGCAGCGCCAAAGGCCTGGCTGTGCTGGTCGAGCACCCGCGCACCGAGTTCTATGAGCTGTTCGACACACTGGCGGCGCAAGAAAAGACGGACGAGCACCTGCGCTTTGCCGTAGATGCGCCCGCGCGCGGTGAGGCGACGCTCCTGGTGCGTGAACGGCGCCTGCTCAGCCGGCGTGAGGAGATCCGCCGCCAGTCGGCGCAGGCGCTGCAAGACTACCTGGCGCGCGGCCTGTTGGACAGCAATACGCACACCCAACTGCGCGAGCTGCTGGACCTGTGGGAGCGCGTTGCAGCCCACGAGCGGCGGCTGGCCGAGATCGAGCAAGAGCGGCAAAAGATCTACAAGGGCCAGGAGCAGGTGCGCGGCAACATGGGCGCGCTGGGCGCTGCGGGCAAAGAAGGCGAGCTGCGCGCGGGCTACGTGGACAAGCTGCGCGCCAGCGAGCAGCACCTGGAGACCCTGGCCGGCGAAGAGAAGAAGCTCCAGACGGAGATGGCGCGGCTGAAAGCGGAGATCGAGGCGAAGATCAAAGCGCTGGGATAGCCCCATGATCACCAAGACCAACGCCGTGCGCGTCCTGGAGCGCGCCGGCATCGCCTTCGAGCTGCGCGAGTACACCTACGACGAGCGCACCTTCAGCGCCGAGGACGCAGCCGCGCAGGTGGGCATGGCGCCCGAGACGGTGTTCAAGACATTGTTGCTGCGCGGCGACCGCACGGGCTATCTCTTTGCCCTGATCCCGGCCGGCACGGAGGTCGACCTGCGCAGTTTGGCCCTGGCGTCGGGCGACAAGCGGGTCGAGCTGGTCCCCCAGCGCGATGTGCAGGGGCTGACCGGCTACCTGCGCGGCGCGGTGACGGTGCTGGCCGCCCGCCACGCCTACCCGGTGTTCGTCGACGAGACGGCGGAGCTGTGGCCGCAGGTAGGCATCAGCGGCGGCGCGCATGGCCTGGAGATCGTGCTGGACCCGGCCCACCTGCTGCGCGTCACCGCCGCCCGGTTGGCCGACATCGCCCGCACGCCAACGTAGAAATGACTTTTCTTCCGAAAAAAGTCATTTCTGGACCTCATCCATGTCATGCGACAGAGAGGATTCCCTCAGCCATGTTCCGATCCGTCGATCTTCCCCCTGGCGTGCCAGGCCGGCTTTATCTGCACAGCATGCCTGGCCGCTATGAGCCGTATCGAGCCACCGTGGACGCCGTGCGAATGCGGGGGATCAGCCAGGTGGTCTGCCTGACCTCGCTGGAGGAGATCGACGGCAAGGCGCCAGATTACGCCCGCGCCGTGCGACGCAAAGACGTGCCCTGGCAGCAGCGCATCTACCCCATCGTCGATTACGGCGTGCCCAGCGACCGCGCCAGCTTCCTGGAGTTGATCCACAGCATCGCCGCAGACCTGCGCAGCGGCGCGAATATCCTGCTGCACTGTGCGGCCGGCATCGGCCGGACCGGCACGGCAGCGAGCTGCGTGCTGGTGGCGCTGGGTGTCCCAGCCGACAAGGCCGCGCAACGCGTCTACGCCGCTGGCTCCTACGCCGAGCGCCCCGAGCAGGTCGAACTGATCCAGTGGGTAGCCAGCCAGCCCGCTCCGCACGATAACAACTGATGCAAGCGGCAGAAGGGGAGTCCCCATTCTTATCGTAACGCAATCCGCTGGACTGCACCCGAACAATCCGGCGGATTGTTCTACGAAACGGCCCGCCACGCCGCCAACAGCGCGGCCAGGTCCTCGAACACCCACGTGGGCGGCGGATTGGCGGCGGCGAACTCGGCGGCGCTGCTGATGCCGGTCAGTACGGCGGCGGTGCGGATGCCGGCGTTGTGCCCACCCAGAATGTCAGTCTCGTAACGGTCGCCGACCATCACCGTCTCGTCGGGCTGCACACCGAGACGGGCCATGGCCTGATGAAAGAAGGGGGCCGCCGGCTTGCCGATCATCGGCGGAGTGACGCCGCTGGCAGCCTGCAAAAAGGCGATCACCGCGCCGGCCCCCGGCTCGATACCGCGCTCCGTGGGGATCGACAGGTCGGGGTTGGTGGCGATGAAGGGGCAGCCGCGGCCGATGGCCAGCGTCGCCTCGGCCAGCCGGGCGTAGGTTGCTGTGCGGTCCAGCCCGGCCACCACCAGATCGGCCGCGCGGTAGTCGTCCACCAGCGTGAAGCCGCCCCCGGTCAACGCCAGGCGCAGCCCATCCTCGCCCACCACCAGCGTGCGCGTGCCGCCCGGATAGCGGGCTTGCAGCCAGAGCGTCGTGGCCTGCGCCGAGGTGAAGATGTGTTCGGCGTCGATGGCGATCCGCATGGGAACCATCTTGGCGGCCAGTTGCTGCGGCGTCATGGCCGCGTTGTTGGTCAGCAGCAGGTAGGGCGTAGCGCTGGCGTTAAGCGCGTCGATGAAGCGCTGCGCGCCCGGCAGCGGCTCCAGGCCGCGGTACAGCACGCCGTCGCCGTCCAACAGGAAGGCGCGGGCGGAGGAGAGGGAGGTGTGTGTGGTCATGTCAGGTCTTGGACAATCCGTAACCCGTAACGAGTAACACGTAACCGGAAGAGAGGGAGGCGTGTGTTGGCATGTCAGGTCGTGGATATGCTGTAAACCGTAACGAGTAACACGTAACCGGAAGAGAGGGAGGCGTGTGTTGGCATGTCAGGTCGTGGATATACTGTAACCCGTAACGAGTAATGCATGACCGGGAAAGCCTCTCCCATTCCGGTTACGGGTTACGCATTACTCGTTACTCGTTACTCGTTACTCGTTACGCCACGCTCCGCCTCAGCCACATCGGCCTCCACATCCACCGCCGCCGTGGCCACGGCCCAAGCCACCAGGCCCCAGGTGCCGCCGGAGATCAGCAGGGCCAGCAGTATGCTTAGCGGATTGAGCGGCACATTGCCGCGCGCGACGCCGACCAGGGCCAACAGGATGGCCACGGCCGCGGCGATCAAGCCGATGCGCAGGGGGAGCGACAGTCGTTTCCAAAGCGGTGGTTTGTCAGTGGTCGGAGTGCTCATCTCGAATCAGATTCTCCTGGTACCAGTCGAAACGCATCTGGCTGGCATCGTCCTCATCGGGGTCGTCCAGCGCGGGCAGCGAGCCGGCGTGCAGTTGCAGGTACTCGCCGAAGGTCTCAGGGCCGCGGCTGAGGCGCACGCTGTTTTGGCCCACGACGAAAAACAGGGCGTCGCCGGGCTCCACGCCCAGCGCGTCCATCACCTCGGGCGGCAGCACCACCCGGTTGCGGCTTCCAACTTTGGCGATGCGAATGAGCATGGCGGGTGTCCTTGGTTCTCAGAAATGACATTTCTCGGAAGAAATGTCATTTCTGGAATCGTCAATCCTTTGCGGCCGGCCGCAGATCTTCGACGACCAACTGCAGGCGGCGGTTGCCGTTCCAAACGTTTTCTTCCAGCGAGTAGACCAGGTCCACGGACCGGGGCAGGTTGCCGTACCAATGGCCCTGGCGAAAGGCGATCGCGTCCCAGCTCTGGCCGCTGCGCGAGCCGGCCGCAGGGTCGCTGACCGTCAGCTTGAGGTGCGCGCCGTCCGCGCCGACCTTGCGCGCATCACGCACCTGCAGCTTGCGGCTCAGCAGCCGCGGCAGGGGGTTGGCGTAGCCGGTGGGCTCCATCTCTTGCAGCAGTCCCAGCACGGCGTAGTCCACATCGCCCAGGGCGATCTCCTGGTCGATCAGCAGCGGCGGGCGCAGGTCCTTCTCGGCCAACTGCTCGGCGGCAATTTCGCTCAGCCGGGCAGTGAGGGCGGGCAGCTTGCGGTTTTCCACGGTCAGGCCCGCGGCCGCGGCATGGCCGCCGTGACGCACCAGCAGGCCCTCGGCCGCGCAGCGATCCAGCGCAGCGGTTATGTCGAACTGATCTATACTGCGCGCGCTGCCGCGGCTCTGCTGCTGGCCCAATTCCATGACGACAGCAGGACGGTAATACTGCTCCACCAGCCGGCCTGCCACCAGCCCCACGATGCCAGCCAGAAAGTGCTCGCTGGCCGCGATGTGCAGGTAGCCGTCGCTGCCGTTGGCCTCGATCTGGGCCTGAGCCTGCTCGAAGGCCTCAGCCGTCACCTGCTGGCGGCGCGCATTGAGGCTGTTGAGCTGGCTGGCGAGCTGGCTGGCTTTGAAGACATCGTCCGTCAACAGCAACTCATAGCTGATCATGGCGCTATCGAGCCGGCCGGCTGCGTTGAGCCGCGGTCCCAGGGCGAAGCCGACGGTGGTGGCGGTGACCTGGCCGGGCGCAGCGCCGGCCACGCCCATCATCGCCTGCAGGCCCGGCCGCTGCGTGCGGTTGAGCTGGGCCAGGCCGCGCTGCACCAGCGTACGGTTCTCATCCAGCAGCGGAGCCAGGTCGGCCACTGTGCCCAACGCCACCAGATCCAGCAGTTCCTCCTCTGACAAGTCCACTACCAGGCCAGGGCGAATCGGAGTCTGGCGGTGGGTGCGCAGCAAGGCTTGGGCCAGCTTGAAGGCCAAGCCGACGCCGGCCAATCCCTTGAAGGGGTAGGGGCAGTCCTGGCGCTTGGGATTGATGGCGGCCAACGCCGGCGGCAATTCGGGACCGATGGAGTGGTGGTCGGTGACGATCACGTCCAACCCCAGCCGGTTGGCAAAGGCCACCTCGTCCACCGAGCGGATGCCGCAGTCCACGGTGATAACCAGTTGATGGCCGTCGCGCGCCAACTCGGCCAGGGCGTTGTTGTTCAGGCCGTAGCCTTCGTCGACGCGGTGGGGGATGTAGGGACGCACGAACGCGCCCAGCGCGCTCAGCGCCTGCACCAGCAGGGCTGTCGCGGTGACGCCGTCGGCGTCGAAGTCGCCGTAGACCGCGATGCGCTCCCCCTGGCGGATGGCGCGGCGGATGCGATCCACCGCCTCGTTCATGCCCTTGATGCGAAAAGGGTTGTCCAGCGTCGTCTCGCCCTTGAGGAAGGCATCAACTCTTGTCGCATCGTCGATGCCGCGGTTCCACAGCAACTGAACGATCAACGGCGCCACGTGGGAGAGACGGGCGAAATGGCTGGCAGGAGCGGCGGGATGGACAATCCAT
>JBFYTD010000063.1:0-8170 GCA_041300885.1 Anaerolineae bacterium
AGCCCGGCGCCGCTGGTGCGCATCGACTCGCAAGCGTCGCAGGCCGACGAGGTCGAGGGTGTGGAGAGCGCCGCGCCCACGGCGCTGGCTGCGCCCGATCCGGCCGCCCGAGCGCTGGCCAAGCGCGCCCTGCTGACCACCGGCCTGCTGCTGGTGCCCGACTCAACCAACGACCGTATCATGGCGCTGGACCCACTGACCGGCGACATGATCGACCCCAACTTCGTACCCTCTAACAACGTGGTCGGCACCGGTGTCAACGCGATTCTCAGCGCCGGCGGCGATAGCATCCTGCTGTCTGACCAGACCGGCGACGTGGTGCATGAGTTCGACCTGGACGGCGCCTACCTGGGCGTCTTTGCCCCGGCCGGCGGCGCCAACAACGCCATCCTGAACAACATCCGCGGCATCAGCCTGGACGCCAGCGGCAATCTGTTGGTCACCACCGCCGACGCCACCAACGTCGATGCGGTGGCGAAGTTCGACACCAATGGCAGCTTCCTGGGCAACTTCATCGCCAGCGGCGCCGGCGGTCTCAACAGCCCGTTCGACATCTATGGCCGGACGGCCGACTGGCTGGTGGCCAGCATCGACAGCGACAACGTGTTGCGCTTCGACCTGGCCGGCGCGCCACTGGGCGTCTTCGCCGGAACTAACAACTTCCCCGAGCAGATCAACAAAGCCGCTAACAGCAACGTGTTGGTGGCCAACTTCGGCGGCACGCAGGAAGGGGTGATCGAGTTCACGGCAGCCGGCGCGCTGGTGGGCGTCTACGATCCCGCGACTCTGGGCGGCTATCGCGGCGCCTACGAGCTGCCAAACGGCACCATCCTGACCACGACCGGCACAGGCGTGCATGAGATCAACCGCAGCGGCGTCTTGGTGCGCACCATCATCGGCGGCAGCGGCCGCTTCATCGAGTACGTAGTGATCGCCGACTGCACCAACCCGGCCGACATCCCCTGGGCCAGCACCAGCCCCATCACCGGCACGACCACGGCCGGCGATGCCACCGATGTGACGGTGACGCTGGACTCCACCGGCCTGCTGCCCGGCACGTACACCGGCAACCTGTGCATCACCAGCAACGACCCCGACGCCGGCCCCGGCAACGAGACCGATCTGGTGGTGGTGCCGCTTACGCTGATCGTGGAGGAGCCGACGGCGGTCACGCTGAGTGCTTTGGACGCGGCCCAGGCGCCGCTGCCGCTGGCGGGCTTGCCGTTGGCGGCCATGCCGGCCGTCGTAGCCCTGGCGCTGGGGGCCGCCTATGCCCTGCGCCGCAGAGAATAGACATGACGGGTAGGGGCGGGGTCATCCCGCCCCTACGCTGGCACAAGGCGCGGAGTCTGTGAAATGTGCAATCCATAGACTCCGCGCCTTTGCTTCTTCATGACTTTGCGCTAAGATATAGCTGTCTGGCAATAGATCACCCAGGACTGTCGGTCCTGACACTAACCGCATGGAGGATCTCATGGCATTTGTCCGCTCTTCGGGTGTCTTGTTACATCCGACCTCGTTTCCCGGCCGTTACGGCGTCGGCGATCTGGGCGAGGCGGCCTATCGATTTATCGATTTCATGCACGGCGCCGGCCAGAGCCTGTGGCAGGTGCTGCCGCTGGGGCCGACCGGCTACGGCGACTCGCCCTACCAGTGCTTCTCGGCCTTTGCCGGCAACCCGCTGCTGATCGACCCGGAGCAGTTGATCGGCGATGGCCTGCTGAGCTGGGATGAACTGAACTGGGAGCTGCCATCCTTCCCCCAGGAACAGATCGACTATGGTTGGGTCATCAACTGGAAGCTGCCGCTGCTCAAGCGCACCTACGACCGCTTCCGCTCCGATGCCAGCCCGGAACTGGAGTTGGAGTTCAAGCTCTTCTGTGTCGAACAGGCCGAGTGGCTGGACGACTACGCGCTGTTCATGGCGCTCAAGGACGCCCATGGCGGCGCGGCCTGGAGCACCTGGGAGTTGGACATTCGCACCCGTCAGCCTGAGGCCATGGCCCGCTGGCGCAGCGAGCTGGCTGCGACCATCGCCATGCAGAAGTACTTGCAGTGGCAGTTCTTCCGCCAGTGGGGCAAGCTCAAGAGCTATGCTAACGCACACGGCGTCCAGATCATCGGCGATATCCCGATCTTCGTGGCGGCCGACAGCGCCGACGCCTGGTCCAATCCTGAAGTGTTCTATATGGACGAGGAGAGCCAACTGACCGTCGTGGCAGGCGTGCCACCGGACTATTTCAGTGAGACCGGCCAGTTGTGGGGCAATCCGCTCTATCGCTGGACTGAGATGGCGCGCACCGGCTATGCCTGGTGGATCGATCGTTTCCGCGCCATGCTGACCCTGGTGGATATCATCCGCGTCGACCATTTCCGCGGTTTCTACAACTACTGGGAGATTCCGGCCGGCGAACCGACGGCCGTCAATGGCCAGTGGGTGCTGGGGTCAGGCAGCGGCCTTTTCGAGGCAGTACAACAGACCCTGGGTGACGTGCCGGTCATTGCCGAGGACCTGGGCTACTTCGAGCCTGTGGCCAAGGCCGGTATGAACGCCATCATGCATCAGTTCGACTTCCCCGGCATGAAAGTCCTGCAGTTCGCCTTCCTGACCGATCCCACCGACGAGTTCCTGCCTCACAACTGGGAGACGCCCGATCTGGTGGTCTATCCCGGCACCCACGACAACGACACCACCGTGGGTTGGTGGGAGACGTCGTCGACGCCTGAGGAGCGGGCCTTTGTGCTGCGCTACCTGAATAAGGCCGACGGCAGTGACATTGCCTGGGATTTTGCCCGCCTGGCGTGGGCGTCGATTGCTAAATTGGCGATCGTCACGGCTCAGGATCTACTGAGCCAGGGTACCTGGGCGCGCATGAACCTGCCCGGCCGGCCGGGCGGCAACTGGCAGTGGCGCTACCTGCCGGACGCGCTGGATCGGCGCATCCAGCAGCGGCTGGTGGAGATGACGGCGCTGTTTGGCCGCCTGCCGCGCCCGGAAAAGGACACCGAGGCTGAGGTCGCGTAGCAGTGGCCGGTATGAACTGTGCGCGGTGCAGCAACACCTGCAAGACCCATCCGGGTGTTGCTGCACCGGGCCTGGCCAGGAACTCCCGCGTCGATATCTTTTGCTGATGGCTCGTCGCATTGTGAAGCGCGTGCCAGCCCCGCTCAGGATGACAGGAGTTCGTCGCTGAAGCGCATTGCGCCACGGCGAAATGGGAAACTCGCAAGAACGACCGCGTTCCCGCTCTCAAAGGATAGATCTCGTCGTGGATGGTTATCTCGCCCGGCCGCAGCCCCTCAATCAGCTTTTGGATCTGCTGGCTGACGCCAAGAGCGTTCTGATTCTTCCCCATAATGACCCAGACCCCGACGCTATCGCCAGCGCTGTGGGACTGCGCCATTTACTGACGCAGCGGCTGGGCGTGGCAACGCACTTGGCGTTCCAGGGGATCATCGGCCGCTCCGAGAACAAGGCTCTGGTGCGTTACCTGGGCCGGCCGTTGAAGCAGCTCAGCGACGGCGATCTGCGCCGGGCGTCACACATCGCCTTGGTCGACACGCAGCCGGGCGCAGGCAACAACCCCCTGCCCCCTGGCCGCGTCCCCACTATCGTCCTGGACCACCACGCCTGGCGCCCCGAATCGGCCCAGGCGCCCTACTGCGACGTGCGGCCGGAGCAGGGCGCCACCTCGACCATTGTCACCGAATACCTGCAGGCTGCGTCCATCGAACCCTCGGAGGCATTGGCCACCGCCCTGTTCTATGGCATCAAGACCGATACCATGGGCCTGGGTCGGGGCGCCGGGCTGGGCGACGTAGCGGCTTACTACTACTTGCAGCCGCTGGTGGACATCGAGGGGTTGGTTGAGATCGAGCGGGCCCAGGTACCGGCCAGCTACTTCAAAAGCTTTGTCACCGCCATTCAGGCCGCGCGTATCTATAACCAGGTGGTGCTGTCCTACATCGGCAGTATGAGCTACCCAGACCAGGCCGCCGAGATCGCCGACATCCTCTCCCGGCTGGAAGGGGTGCAGTGGGTGATGTGCATGGGTGTCTACAACAATGGCCTGATCCTGGCCGTGCGCAGCCGCAGCCGGCGCACCGGCGCGGGCAAGCTGGTGCAGGCGGTGGTCGGCGGCCTGGGGATGGCCGGCGGCCACGGCACCATGGCCGGCGGCCACGTGCCGCTGCACGGCGCCGATCCTGCGCTGCTGGCTGAGCAATTGGGCCAGAAGATGCTCGCCTATCTCAAGGTTCCGCCAACTACGCCCAGCGTAGCCCTCGCTGCTTGAGGTTATCCCTATGCCAGAGTCTCCTGTACGCCGTTCTCATAAGACGGGCCTGCCGCCCGGCACCGTAGTACACGTTGGGAATAAGTCAGATGCGCCAGTTAAACTGATGGTCATGCATTTTGATGAGGAGCATTTCGTTGAGTACGAGACATCGGACATTGAAGCCTGTTTGAAGAGCATTCAGCAACCGGGCGTCACTTGGCTCAATGTAGCAGGACTCCACGACCCGGACTTGATCGAAACGTTGGGCGAGAAACTGGGGCTGCATCCGCTGGTGTTGGAGGACATCGCCAACACCTCGCAACGGCCAAAGGTCGAGGACTACGAGATCTTCTTCTTCATCGTTCTGAAGATGCTGGAATACGAGAAGGTCAAGGGGGCAGTGCAAGTGGAGCAGGTCAGCCTGGTGCTGGGTGAGAACTACCTGTTATCCTTCCAGGAGGACGAGAGTGACGTCTTCGATCCGTTGCGCACGCGACTGCGCAACGGCGCGGGCCGCCTCCGCAAGCTCGGGCCGGACTATCTGGCCTATTCGCTGATCGACGCCGTCGTCGACAACTACTTCATCATTCTGGAGCAAGTCGGCGACGAGATCGAGGCCATCGAAGAGCAGGTATCCTCACACCCCGAGCATCACCCCCTGCCAGAGATCTATCGGCTGAAACGGGAGATGATCGCCCTCCGCCGCGCCGTCTGGCCGCTGCGTGAGGTCATCGCTGCCTTGCAGCACAGCGAGTCGCCGCTGATTCAGCCTGGCACCGTGATCTATCTGCGCGACGTCTACGACCACACGATCCAGATCATGGATACGGTCGAGAGTATGCGCGACCTGCTGTCAGGCATGTTGGATGTCTATCTTTCGGTGCTCAGCAACCGCATGAACGAGATCATGAAGGTGCTGACGGTCTTCTCTACGATCTTCATCCCCCTGACCTTTCTGGCCGGCGTCTACGGCATGAATTTCCGCCACTTTCCTGAGATCGACTGGCCGTTTGGCTACGCCTTCTTCTGGCTCATTTGTGGGGTCGTCGTCATCCTCATGCTGCTCTACTACCGGCGCAAGCGCTGGCTGTAGCAACCCCAAAAATAGCGGCAGTCGAGGCTTTAGCCGGGCCTTGTCCGCATGAACATGGTGGTAAGGCCCGGCTAAAGCCCCGACTGCGACCCGGAACGGTTCATTTCAGGAATTGCTGATCTGGCCGGTCAAACTTGCAGGGCCGTAACTTTGGTAGTATAAAGGTGCTTGTCCCAGGCTATATGGAGGACAGACACCGAGTTTGATCACGAAACAGCAGCCGTGACGATGGGCGGATCGACCAACGACTGGCGTTGATTGATCCCGCCGATAGCGCCAACCTTGTTCTTCAGAGCGAATTCTCACTATGATCGATGAAGAAAGCCGCACTACAGTACTGCGGCGACCTGCAACCTACCAGCCGCCGCGCTCATGGCGCACCTGGCTGTTGGGAAGGCCGCTGGCCACTGCCGACGCCGAAGATGAGACCATCGGCAAGAAAGTCGGCCTGGCCGTATTTGCTTCGGATGCGCTGTCGTCTACGGCCTATGCCACCCAGGAAATCCTGGTAGTTTTAGGCGCCGCCGGCATGGCAGCCCTGACGTTTGCCTTTCCGATATCGATCGCGATCGTTGCCCTGCTTGCCATCGTTACGATCTCTTACGAGCAGATCATCCATGCCTATCCCAACGGCGGCGGAGCTTATATCGTCTCTCGGGACAACCTCGGCGAACTGGCAGCGCAGACCGCTGGCGCATCGCTGTTGGCAGATTACATCCTGACCGCAGCGGTATCGATTTCGTCCAGCGTAGCGCAGATTTCGTCGGCATTTCCCTCCTTGTTCCCGTACCGCGTGGCCATCGCCGTGGGGCTTCTGCTGCTGGTCATGATGATCAACCTGCGCGGCGTGCGGGAGTCCGGGACGACGTTCGCAATTCCCACCTATTTCTTTCTGGCCATGATGGTGCTGACGATCGGCCTGGGTTTCATACGCTACGTCGCAGGCTCGCTGGGCACTGTGCCCAATCCGCCGCCCATGGAAACAGTCGAAACGGCCCAGGCGATCGGGCTCTTTCTCATTCTGCACGCCTTCGCCAACGGCACGACAGCGCTCACCGGCGTCGAGGCGATATCCAATGGCATCACTGCATTCAAAGAACCGCGCAGCCGCAACGCAGGCATCACGCTGATCTGGATGTCGCTCATTCTGGGCGTAGTCTTTCTGAGCGTCACATTCCTGTCGGTCCAGATCGGCGCTGTCCCGTCGGAAAGTGAAACGGTCATCTCGCAGCTGGCGCGCACGGTTTTCGGCAGCCAGGGGATCCTCTACCTGGCCATGATTGCCGCTACGACGATCATCTTGATCATGGCGACCAATACGTCGTTCAATGGCTTCCCTCGCCTGAGCGCCCTGCTGGCCATCGACGGCTTCCTGCCGCGCCAATTGGCCTTTCGGGGCAGCCGGCTGGTCTATTCTTGGGGCATCATGGCGCTTACGTTGATCGCCGTCTTGCTGATCGTCGTTTTCCAGGCCAGCGTGACCGGGCTCATCCCGCTCTATGCCATCGGCGTGTTCTTGTCGTTTACGCTGTCGCAGGTCGGCATGTCGCGCCGTTGGTGGAAGATCGGCAGGCTGGCCGAGGGCGAGGAAATCAAGCAGCCGGCATCCACGTTACGCCATGACGCGCGCTGGCGGCTCAAGATGGTTGCCAACGGCTTTGGCGGCCTGTGTACAGCCGTGGTCATGCTGATCTTCATCGTGACCAAGTTCACCGAGGGCGCCTGGGTGGTGTTGGTCCTGATTCCCCTGATCGTGCTCTTGCTGCGTGCCATCCATCACCACTACCACGACCTGGCCAAACGCCTGTCCCTGGCTTCGTTTGACATGGCGCCGCGTTCCCCTCGCCATCGTGTGATCATGCCCTTGAGCGGCGTCCACCGCGGCACCCTGCTGGCCCTGCGCTATGCCCGCACGCTGTCGAACGACGTAACCGCCGTCCATGTGTCCATCGAGCCGGAGCAGACCGAGAAAGTGCGCCAGAAGTGGGATGTGTGGGGCGAGGGTGTGCGCCTGGTCATTCTGGATTCACCTTATCGCCTGCTGATCGAGCCTTTGATGGATTACATCGCCGAAGTGGCGAAGGGCCGCCAACCCAATGAGACCATCACTGTCGTCGTGCCAGAGTTCGTGACGCGCCACGCCTGGGAGAATCTGCTGCACACGCAGACCGCGCTCACCCTGCGCTTCGCCTTCCGCACCATGCCTGGTGTTGTCATCACGACGGTGCCCTATCAGCTCGAGGAAGATGGCCCACTGCCCGACACAGCTACCAGCAACAACAAACAGGAAGCAAAAAGCTAATATGAACGTCATCGTCGTCGGCTGCGGCCGCGTAGGCGCAGAGCTTGCTTACCGGCTGTACAAAAGCGGCCACCATGTCACTGTGATCGATCGCAGTCAAGATGCCTTCAAGAATCTTCCGCCTGACTTCCGCGGACGGGCGTTGGAGGGCGACGTGCTTTCCGAAGCCATGCTGCACCGCGCCGGTATCGACAGCGCTGATGCACTGGCGTCCGTCACCAACTCCGACTCGCTCAACGGCGTCATGGGGCGTGTGGCCAGTACCGTCTACCACATTCCCCACATAGCGGTGCGTAACTACGATCCCCGCTGGCGCACCCTGCTGGAGACCTTTGGCCATCAGGTGGTGGGTTCCAGCAGTTGGGGCGCGCAGCGCATGGAGGAACTGCTCGAAGGCGGCGCCGTGCATCCGCTGGTGTCGGCCGGCAACGGTGAGGTGGAAATCTGCGATCTGTCCCTGCCGCCGTCCTGGTCAGGTAAGACCGTCCAGGATCTGGC
>JBFYTD010000505.1:0-2869 GCA_041300885.1 Anaerolineae bacterium
CGGCTTCCATCCAAGCCGGCACGTGCGAGCCATACAAGACATCCGGGTCCATATCGGCGCCGTTGGGCCAGACGATCGTGCCAAGCTCATCGTCGACTTTGACCCTATTGAAATAGCCAGGGTCTTCTCGCACAGGTTGGAAGACCGGTCCACGCAAATACTGTTCGATATCTACCAGTTTACGCTCGCCAGTATTGAACTCCAGCAACAGCTTAAATCGCTCCTTAGGTTCGACATCAGTAATCCACACCATATCTCTAGCTCCTCAGTCCAGTCCGTCAATCCGCCGAGGCGGCAAGCCATCTTGCACGCGCTGCCAGTTTTCCATCAACTCCGCTCGATGCAAGGCAGCCCACTCCAGGACCATGACCAATGCACGCCGCGGTAGCTTTCCTTCTGTCAATTCTAACGTCGATATCGTTACCTTCGCTCTGTGTTCGACATACTTCACATGAAAATGCGGGGGCGCATGATCATTGTGATACATGGAGACGACGATGCCGTAAAAGCGGCTAACTGTTGGCATCAGTTTCCTCTGCTCCTACACTCTCACCTTCGGCGCCGCCTCACCGGTATCCGGCCGGTAGATCGGCCGCACCGGCAGCTCCGGCGCCTTGCCGCTGGGATTGGTCCGCTGGATGTAGGCTTCGAAGTCGGCGCGGAACAGCTTCAGCAGGCTGCGCACGCCCCAGACCGAGGCCGCGCCGAAGGGACAGAAGCTCTGCCGCTCGATGGGCCAGGTCAGGCGCTCGATGGTGTCCAGGTCGCTGAGCTGGCCCTCGCCGCGCTCGATGCGCTCCAGGATCTTCTCGATCCAGCCGCCGCCCTCGCGGCAGGGGGTACACTTGCCGCAGCTCTCCTCGCGGTAGAAGCTCATGGTGCGCCGGGCCAGCTCGACGATATTGACCCCCTCGCAGACCACCATGATGCCGCAGGAGCCCAGCGACGAGCCGGCCGCGCCGATGCTCTCGAAGTCCATCGACGTGTCCAGCTTGTCGACGCCCAGATGCGGCATGGACAACCCGCCGGGGATGATCGACTTGATGGGCCGGTCGTCGACCGTGCCGCCGGCGTAGTCGTAGATCAACTGGCGCAGCGTGGTGTTGTAGGGCAACTCGTAGACGCCCGGTTTCTTCACCTGGCCGCTCAGGGCGTAGAGGGCAAAGCCGGGGCTGCGCTCGGTGCCCCACTGGCGGTACCACGGGGCGCCGTTCTTGACGATGGGCACCACCTGGGCGATGGTCTCCACGTTGTTGACGATGGTGGGCTTGCGGTAGAGGCCCTCCACGGCCGGGAAGGGCGGTTTGAGCCGCGGGTGGCCGCGGTAGCCCTCCAGCGAGGTCAGCAGCGCGGTCTCCTCGCCGCAGATGTAGGCGCCCGCGCCGCGGTGGACGATGATCTCCAGGTCTCTCTTGCTGCCGAAGATGCCCTTGCCTACGTAACCCTTGGCCCGCGCCTCGGCCACGGCCTGCTCCAGCCGCTGTGCGCCGAAGAAATACTCGCCGCGGATATAGATGAAGGCGTGGCTGGCCTCGGTGGCGTAGCAGGCCAGGATGATGCCCTCCAGCAGCGAGTGCGGGTCGTACTCGATGAGGAGCCGGTCCTTGAAGGTGCCCGGCTCGCTCTCGTCGGCGTTGACCACCAGGTAGCGCGGGTAGACGTTGGGCGGCAGGAAGCTCCACTTCATGCCGGTGGGGAAGCCCGCGCCGCCGCGGCCCCTCAACCCGGACGCCTTGACCATCTCCAGCACCTCGGCCGGCGACTTGCCGCTCAGCGCAGCCTTGGCCACCTCGTAGCCGCCACTGGCCTCATAGGCTGCCAACGTATGGCTATCCACATTGTTGATGCGCGTCAACAGACTATTGGTCTCAGGATGATGGCTGTGATGGTACGGCCCCCCATTCGCTGTTCGCCCATTCGCTGTGGTATCTCCCGGCACCACCCGCTCCGGAACCGGCAACTGCTCCGCCGGCACGTTGGCCAGCCGTCGCAGCTCGTCCAGCATGGCGTCGATGCGCTCAGGCGAGTCCAGTTGCTCGTAGTAGCGCGCCCAGTCGGCCTGCTTCTTGGTGACGGCCACCATCGGCGCCGTGCCACACGCGCCCAGGCACTCCATCTCGCCCAGGGTGAACAGGCCGTCGGCTGTGGTCTCGTGATAGTCGATGCCCAGCTTTTGCTTGATCTGCTCGGCGCATTGGCCCGCGCCGCGCAGCATGCAGGGCACGTTGGTGCAGACCTCCACGTGGTACGTGCCGGTCGGCTCCTGGTGCAACATGTGGTAGAAGCCGACAAAGGCGCGCACCTCGGCCGCGTCGATGTCGAACAGCCGCGCCACCTCGACCATGGCCTCGTCCGGCACATAGCCCAGTTGCTGCTGCACCGCCTCCAGCGCCGGCCCCAAGGCCGAGCGCGGCTGCGGATATCGAGCCATCAGCTCATCGATTCGTTTGCGGGTAGCTTCAGAGAGTACCAAGTGCATCCTCGTGATTTCCGAGATCGATAGGATCGGCCAACCGCAGCCTCACCCATCCACCAACCTTCCAATCTACCAACTACCACCTTAATAGAACCTGCCAAACCACCACACCACACCCCACAAGTTGATCAGCCAGGCCAGCACGATGGCGGCCTTGACCAGCGGGGTGATGCGTTGCAGCCCTATCGCCAGCAGCAGAAAGGCCAGCGGCAGGAAGTCCAGGCTAAAGCGATAGCCAAACTGCACCCAGCCTGTGTTGTAGTACAGCAGCAACGGCACGCTGACCAGCGCCAGGCTCAGCCAGCTTGCCGCCACGACCCAGTTGCGCTGGCGGGCGTGCACCAGCCAGAAGAAGACGGGCGTGACCAGCAGCACGCTCATGCCGTTAGGGTC
>JBFYTD010000506.1:0-2869 GCA_041300885.1 Anaerolineae bacterium
GAGATCCTGGCCCGGCTGGTGGCCCTCAACGCCGAACGCGCCGCCGAAGAAGCCGCCGGAGTCGTCCGCTGGCTGCGGCCGGAGTATCAGGTTACAAGTGGCAAGTTGCAGGTGGCAGGGGGCGGGTATCAGGTGGCAGGTAGCAGGTTGCAGGTGGTGCGCGAGGCTACGGCTGAGTATGTCACACGCTCGCCGTGGCCGGAGAGGCTGGCGGAGCAGGCGCAGGCAGTGCGGTCAGCGCTGGCTGCGCTGGATGGGCCGGCTACGGTCGAGCAGGTCGCGGCGGCCTTCGTCGACGCGCCGTCCGAGCGCGTGGCGGAGTTGCTGGAGACGTTAGCGAGCCTGGGGCAGGTGGATGTATTGGACGAGCCGGAAACCCGATTCATGGTTGCAGCGTAAACGGAAAAGTGCTACAATACCGCCAAGACAGACTGAACTGCGTTCAACGCGTGCGTAGCATACAGGAGATAGAAGATGACCGTCCTTGCCAGCCGCCATGAGATAAACAAGATGCTCGATGGCCTTCCCCCAGAAGCGCTGCCTGACCTGCTCGATTACCTGGATTATCTCCGTTACCGGACCAGCCGCCAGGCAGTGAGTTCTCGCGCCGAGGAGGCGATCCGGCTTTACGTTGGTGACGAGATCAGCCTGGGCCGGGCCGCGGAGTTGGCGGGAATGAACTACTTTCAGTTTGAAGAGCTATTGCGTCAACGCGGGATCAAGGCTTTGGAGCCCAAGGCTTCCAAGACCGCTTTGGTACGCCAGCGAGAAATAGTCGATGACCTCCTCGGCTAATGTGCAACAGCGATCTGTGCTGCTGGACGCCAATGTTCTGTCCCGGTTGGCGTTGATCGGTAAGGCCAACCTGTTGCCCGAAGTACTTCCAGATAGATGCACCACAGCCCCTGCCATCCGACACGAAATCGAGGCCGGGATTGATGCAGGGATCGCGTATCTCCAGCCCATCATCGCTTTGATTGAGCAAGGAACGATACGCGTACTAGAGCTTGAACCTGGAGATCTGGAGTTCGTCGCTTCCGTCCCACGCAAGCTGGCACGGGGAGAGGCGGAAGGCATCGCCCTATGCAAGCGATTGGACATGGCCTTCGTCACCCATGATCGCAAAGCAGCCAACTACTGCGAGCGTGCTGGCGTAACGTGCCTGCATTTCAGCATCCTTATCGAGGCTCTTCACAAGCGAGGGCTCTTGACTGATACGGAGGCCAAGCAAGCGCTAGCTTAACCACCATGAGCGAATACCAATACCACGAATGGCAGACCATCGACCGGCCGCTGACCGACAAGGAACGAGCCGAGGTCAACAAGCTGTCCAGTCACATCGACGTCCGCTCGACCGGCGCCTGGGTCGAGTATAGTTGGGGCGACTTCAAGCACGACCCCAAGCAAGTGCTGGCCAAGTACTTCGACGCCTACCTCTACATGGCCAACTGGGGAAGCCGCGAGCTGATGTTCCGTTTTCCCAAGGCGCTGCTCGACCGCCAGTTGGTCGAGCCCTACTGTCTCGAATACTGCGTGGAGTTGAGCGCGGTTGGCGACTACTGGATACTCCGCATCGCTCTGGGTGATGACCAGAGCGACTCGGATTGGATCGAGGAGGGCAGCGGCTGGCTGCCGGCCCTGGCCCCGCTGCGCAACGATATCCTGCTGGGCGACCTGCGCGCGCTCTACCTGGCGTGGCTGGCCAACATCGAATATACCGACCTGGACGAAGACGATCCAGAGCCGCCGGCGCCTGCGGGTCTGACGAAGTTGACTGCACCTCTCATCCGGCTGGCGCAATTTCTGGAGATCGACAAGCACTTGCTCAAGGCCGCCGCGGCCGGCAGCACCGATCAACAGTCCACCCCCGACCATGTCTTGCGTGACGCCATCGCACACCTGCCGCGCAGCGAGTGCGATGACCTGCTGTGGCGGCTGGCGCAAGGCGAGATCAACCTGGGGCCGCACCTGCTGCGCCGGCTGCATGAGCTGATCGGCTCCCCGGATTCCGTAGCACAGCCACAACGGAGGGTGGGCGATCTGCTGGCGGCCCGTGATCGGCTGGCCAAAGCAGAACAACAGAAGCAACGGCGGGCCGCAGAAGCCAAGCGTATTCAGGAGTTGGAAGCTTTGGCCCAACGTGAGGCGGCTGTCTGGCAGGAGGTAGATCAACTGATCCAAACGTCCCAGGCCAAGGCTTACAAGGAGGCCGTGAGGCTGCTGGAGCAACTGCGTGATCTGGCCGACTACAACGGAACGCAGGCAGCTTTCGAGGGAAGGTTGCGTCAATTGACGCAGCAATACGCCCGCCGGTCCAGCCTGATGGCTGCACTGAAATCGGCTGGTTTGACGCCAACCTGAGCACGCAACGAGCTCACCATGAACCTGGACTACACCTTTACGCCTGCAATCGTCCGCGATTTGATGACTATTGAGGCGGCGCGGCAAACGGTGAACTTGACCGTGCTGCCACCTCAGGTGGCAGAGCGGCTGCGCCAGGCCGCGCGACTGCGCTCGACCCACTATTCAACTCGCATTGAGGGCAACCGGCTAACGCTGGACGAGGCCACGCAGGCAATCCTGGCCGGCCAGCGCTTTCCCGGTCGCGAGCGGGACGTGCGCGAGGTTCAGAACTACTTTCGAGCGCTACAACGCGTCGAAGAGTGGGCAGAACGGCGCACGCCCATCACCGGGGAGTTGATCCGCAGGCTACACGCCTTGGTCTACACCGGTCCACGCAGCCAGCCAACCCCGTATCGAGACGGCCAGAATGCGATCCGTGATGCAGCGACTGGCGCGCTGGTCTACTTGCCGCCCACAGCCGATGAGGTGCCCACGCTCATGGCGGACATGGTAGCCTGGATCGCCC
>JBFYTD010000507.1:0-2867 GCA_041300885.1 Anaerolineae bacterium
GTCGTCGACGGTCAGCGTGAAGCGCGGTGGCACGATGAAGAAGTCGAAAGCCAGCGCGCCCAGGGCTGAGGCCAGAATGGCCGGCCCGCGCCCCAAGGCGAGGGCAGCGATGATCTCCATGAAGAGGTAGATCATCAGCAGGTTGGCGATGTGCAGCGTCGAGTGGAGCAGAACGCTCAGTAGCGTCGCGCCGCTCACCAGCGCAATGCTCAACAGGTAGCGCTGCCAGGCGATCTCCTCGGGCCGAAACCACGGAGCAACAGGCTGCGCTGGCTTCGGGCTGCCAGCCACCACGTGGATGTCGAAGGCGGCGTGGCGAAGGAGCTGATCCACCGTGGAGCCGCGCAGCAGAGTGCGCCAGCGCGCGCCCAGCGGCTTGCCGATCACGATCGTGGTGACGTTGTGCGCCTGAGCGTAGGCCACGATGGCGCTGACCACCGAAGGCCCGGGGATGACAATCGCCTTGGCGCCCAACTCCTCGGCCAACGCCAGGGTGCGGCCGACCTGCGCTCGCTCGTCCGCGTTCAGCGGTCCCTGAGCGGGCGTTTCGACATGGACGGCGAGCCAGGCGGCATTCAGGTCGTCAGCCAGACGCCGCGCGGAGCGCACCAGTCGCTCCCCCAAGGGGTTGGGGCCGATGCAAACCAGCAGCCGATCGCGCGCCGGCCAGGGGCCGGGGATAGCCTGCGTGGCCATGTAGGCGCGCATCTGGTCGTCCAGACGGTCGGCCGTGCGCCGCAGCGTCAGCTCGCGCAGCGCGATCAGATTGCCCCGGCGGTAGAACTGGCTCACCGCGCGCTCGCTCTGCCCGGCAAAATGCACCTTGCCCTCGCGCAGCCGCTGCAGCAAGTCCGCCGGCTGCAAGTCCACCACCTGAACTTCGTGCGCTTCGTCCAGCAGGCGGTCCGGCACCGTATCGAGGGCGGCAACGCCCGTGATCTGGGCAGCCACATCGCTCAGGCTCTCCAACTGGGCGATGTTCAACGTGGCATAGACGTCCAGACCGGCCGCCAGCAGCTCCTCCACATCCTGATAGCGCCTGGCGTGCCGGCTGCCAGGCCGATTGGCATGGGCCAGATCGTCCACTACGACCAAGTGCGGCTGCCGTGCCAGGGTGGCTTCCAGGTCGATGTCGCCCAGCGCCGCGCCGCGGTAGCCGGCCTGCACGCGCGCCATCAGCGCCAGTCCGGCCAGCAGCGCTTCGGCGCGGGCGTCCCCGTGGGTGTCCACGGTCGCCACGACCCCGTCCACGCCCTCATGCTGGCGCAGCCGCGCTGTCTCCAGCATGGCGTAAGTCTTGCCTACGCCGTGCGCGTAGCCAAGAAAGATCGTGAGCTTGCCTGCGATCTGAGGGGTCTCGCCGTGCGGCTGCGCTGGCGGCGCATCCGCCGGCGCAGAAGGTCGGGTTGTGCGGGTCATCGCTTCCGATTCTAGACCCGTTTGCGCGTCTCGTCAACTGAAGGGCGCGGACTATGGACGATAGAGGTAAGGTACATCCGTAACGACGATGCCCGGCTTCGAGCGCAGCGCAAGGCGCAGTGTCAGGGCCGTCTGGGTGTGCAGCAGGTTCTCCCAGCGCCGTCTGGGCACGAACTCAGGCACTACTACCGTGATGATCTCATTGGGCTGGCAGTTCTCGTAGATCCGGTCGATATACTGGAGCAAAGGCTCCATCAGCAGCCGGTAGGGCGACTCCAGGATGACGAGGCGCACGCCCTCGCCCCAGAACTCCCACTTATGGCGCACCTTCTCCGCGTCGGCCGGATCGATCGAGACGTGAACCACCGTAATGTCCTTGGAAAGCGTGCGCGCGTAGCGCAGCGCAGCCAGGGTGCCGCGGTGGACGCCGCTTATGGGCATGATGACGCGCTGGCGCGAGACGTGCGGCTCCGGCCGGAAACCTTCCAGGGAGAGCAGCCCCGCCAGGTCCTTGTAATGGCGATGGATTGCCAGGAACATGCCCACCAGCAGGGGGATCAACACCAAAACCACCCAGGCGCCCTCGCGAAACTTGGTGACCGCAAACACCATCATGACGATGGCGGTCGCCACCGCACCCAGGCCGTTGACGACCATCTTCAGCCGCCAGCGTGGATCGTGCCTCACCGTCGAGCCGGCTTCCTGGAGCGACTGATCGGGCGCCAGGCGGCCCGACTTGCGCCAGCGGCGCGCCATGCCAGACTGCGACAGCGTGAATGACATGAAGACGCCGATAGCATAGAGCGGGATCAGGGCCGTCACGCTGGCCCGAAAGACGATGATCAACAGGCAGGCCAGGCCGGCCAACACCATGATGCCGCGCGAGAAGACCAGCCGGCTGCCCTTGAAGGTCAACTGGCGGGGCAGAAAGCCGTCAGCCGCGACCAGGGCGCCCAGGCGGGGAAAGTCGGCGAACGAGGTGTTGGCGGCCATGATCAGGATCAGGGTGGTAGCCGCGATGACTAATAAATACAGCAGACCCTCGCTGCTGTAGATGGTGCGCGCCAATTGCGAGATGACCGTCTCTGTCGCCGACGGCACGGCCTGAACATGGACCGCCAGGTACGTGATGCCCAGGAAGAGCGTGCCCAGGATCAACGACATGGCCATCAACGTGATGCCGGCGTTGCGGCTCTTGGGTTCCTTGAAGGCCGTGATGCCGTTGGAAATGGCCTCGACGCCGGTCAGCGCGGTCGTGCCGTTGGCGAACGCGTGCAGGATCAGGAACAGGCCAATCGCCTGCATCGTCTCGGTTGCCTCGATGGGAGGCGGCCCCGACACGACGCCCAGGCTTCCGGTCAACAGCCGGAAGAAGCCGACCCCGACCGTCACGAACATCAACACCAGGAAGAAATAAGTCGGCACGGCAAAGACGGCGCCCGATTCTC
>JBFYTD010000064.1:0-8153 GCA_041300885.1 Anaerolineae bacterium
GCGACCCGCTGCTGCTGGCCGCCCGACATCTCGTTGGGGCGGTGATGCAGCCGGCTGCCCAGCCCCACCGCTTCTAGCGCGGCGACGGCCCGCTGGTAGCGCTCCGCTTCGCTCAACCGCTCTTCGCTGTTGTAGAGCAGCGGCAACATCACATTCTTCACCGCGCTCAGGCGGGGCAGCAGGTTGTAGGCCTGAAACACAAAGCCGATCTTGAGATTGCGCACGATGGCGAGGTCGTTGCGGTCCAGCTGGCTGACATCCTCGCCGTCCAGATGATACGCGCCGTCGGTCGGGCGGTCCAGGCAGCCCAGGATGTTCATCAGGGTCGATTTGCCGGATCCAGAGGGGCCCATGATGGCCACGAACTCGCCTCGTCGGACCTCCATGTCGATACCGGCCAACGCATAGACGGTGGCGTCGTCCACACCGTAGACCCGGGTCAGCTCGCGTACGTCGATCACGTTGTCGTTCAAACTCATATCATCGTACCTCGGCTCGCCGATTTGCCGCCCGTCATTGCGTCTCCACAGTGCCCGTGCTGACCACGTCGCCCTTGGTCAGGCCGCTGAGGATCTCGGCGCTGGCGAAGTCACGCAGGCCCACCGTCACCGGCCGCAGCTCCAACTGGCCATCGTCCTTCACGACGAAGACAGCATAGGATCCAGGCGCCAGCTCCCGCAGCGCCTGCACCGGCGCCAGCAGCGCGCCCACAGCCTCGCCTGCGACGATCTCCACCTCGGCCGTCATGCCGGACAGCAGCTTGACGGGGTGCTCGGCTGGGTCGATGCTGGCCCAGGCCTGCACGGCCGGCGTGCCGTCGACCATGACGATCGCCGGATCGACGCGCGTCACGGCCCCGGAGAAGGTCAGGTCGGGCAGGGCCTCGAAGACGACGGCCACCGGGTTGCCCAGCGCCACGTTGATCAGGTCGGTCTCCTCGAGCCAGAAACGCACCTGGGAAGCCGCAAGATCAGCCAGGGTGAGGACCGGGGTCGCGCCGACCATCTCACCCACCTCGGCGTTGACAGTCATGACGGTACCGGAGATGGGCGCGCGCAGCTCGGTGTTGCTCAGAGCGCGTTGCGCGTTCTCCAGGGCATAGCCCGCCAGGGTCACACCGAGCATCGCTGTTTCTACATCGGTCGGGCTGGCGCCGGCCAGCAGCGCCTCCATCTGGGCCTGGGCCTGGGCGACTTTTGCGTCGGCTGCCTGCAGCGCGCCGGCGTCCGGCCCGACCCGCAGGGCATCCAGTTGCGCCTGGGCAACGGCTACCTTGGCTCGCGCGGCAGCAATGGCGTCTGCCGTGGGGCCCGCCTGGATCTCGTCGTACTGCGCCTGAGCCTTCTCGTAGTTGGTGGTAGCTTGCCACAGAGCGGCGGCCTGCTGGGTGGCGCCGGCATCAGGGCGGTCGGCGATCTTGTCGTAGGCAGCCTGCGCAGCCCGCACATTGATCTCGGCCAGGGTCAAGTCGGCCTGGGCTACAGCGAGTTTTTCAGGATCGGGGCCGGCCAGCAGGAGAGTCAACGCGTCCTGAGCGCTGCGCAGGTTCTCCTGTGCCGCCAGCAGGGACGCGTCGGTGGGGGGCGCCAGCAGTCGGGCTAGATCAGCCTGCGCCGCAGCCAGGCTAGCCTGGGACGCGGCTAGTGCGGCCGGATCGGCGTCCGAGGTCAGCGCACTCTGCTTGAGCTCGGCCAGCCGCAGATTAGTTTCAGCCTGGGCCACCTGAGCGCGCGCGTCGGCGTCGTCCAGGCGCGCCAGAAGCTGGCCGGACTGCACCTGATCGCCAGGCTGAACGGCCATCTCGGCCAGGATGCCGCCGGAGCGAAAACCCAGCGCTACGTCACTGGCGGGCAGCAGGTTGCCGCTGCCGTTGGCCGTGATGATGATATCGCCGCTGCGCACTTTGGCTGTTTGCAGCGCTGGCGTGGTTTCGGCTGCATTGGCAGCTTCGCGGCCGGTGAGATAGTACCAGCCGCCGGCCGCCACGGCGGCCACAGCCAACAATACAACAAGCAACGGCCAGCGGCGCTGGCCCTTCGTCTTCCTGGTCTGCTTCATCTTACCTCCAACACGTAACCTACGGATACGATCCCAGTATAGACGAAGCTTATGGGGGGGTTATGGATAGATTGTGGAGATGATGTGGAGAGACACCCGGCGTGTTGGTCTAGATCCCCCGCCGATGCAGCGTCATGCGCATACCGTGCTTGGGCCGCAGGGTGATCAGCGGGTCGAGTTGGATGGGATGGCCCAGGACCAGGCGGGCCTGCCAGCGCTGGGCCAGCGTGGCCAACACCAACATGCCCTCGGTCCAGGCAAAGCCCTCGCCGATGCAGTTGCGCGGGCCGGCGCTGAAGGGGAAGTAACTAAACTTGGGCCGCCGCGCCATCGCTTCCGGGGTCCAGCGGTTGGGGTCGAAACGCTCGAAGTCGAACCAATAGCGGGGGTCGCGCTGCATGACGAACTGGCTGGCGAAGACAGTGGAGCCGGGCTGGATCACGTAGTCGCGCACTTCGTATGGCTCGATGGCCTGGCGGCCGACCACATAAGCCGGCGGGTAGAGGCGCAGGGACTCGCTCAGCACCATGCGGGTGTAGGGTAGGTTGGGCAGATCGTCCACCGTCGGTAGGCGGCCGGCCAGCGCCCGGTCCAGCTCGGCGTGTAGTTGCCGCTCCTCGGCCGGGTTCTGCGCCAGCAGATACCAGGTCCAGGTCAGCGCGTTGGCTGTGGTCTCGTGGCCGGCCAGAAAGAGAGTCATAGCCTCGTCGCGCACCTGCTCGTCGCTCATGCGCTGGCCGCCTTCCTCGTCCTGGGCTGCCAGCAACATAGACAGCAGGTCGCCGCGGTCTTCGCCGCTGGCCCGCCGTTCAGCGATGATGCGATAGACGGTGGCGTTCAGCCGTTGCAGCGCCTGCTCGGCGCGCTGGTTGACGGGCAGGGGCAGCTTCTCTGCCAGCTCGCCGCCGGGCAGCAACAGCCGGTTGACCGCGTGCAGCGCCTCGGTCAGCGCCTGGCCGATCTCGGCCGCCTCTCCCTCCACATCGGCGTCGAACAGCGCCTTGCCGACGATGCCCAGTGTCAGGCGCATCATTTCCTGGGACATATCCACAGTTGCGCCGTTGCCTGAAACTTGCCAGCGCTCTGCGGTCTGGGCGGCGTAGTCCGCCATGATCTGGCCGTAGCGGGCCATGCGCTGGCGATGGAAGGCCGGCTGCACGAGGCGGCGCTGGCGCAGGTGATGCGCACCCTGGCTGGTCAGCAGCCCATCGCCCAACAACCGGCGAGCAGCCTGCAAGGCGCGGCTCTTGATGAACGATCGATCATGTGTCACGAGCACGTCCTGGATCAGCTCGGGGTGGTTGATCAGGTAGAAGTGTAGCCCGCGCGTCTCCATATGGGAGACGTCGCCATAGGAGGACATCTCCTGCAAAAAGCCCAGCCGGTCCGCGCCAAAGCGCAGTACAAACTGCATGGGAAAGCGTTCTTTCGGACCAGGTGGGTAGTGGGGTGTACGGCTGTGTGCGGTCATAGGGGGGTAAGGGGGAACTCGGAGGAACTGAGGGGACTCTGTCGACTGTTTACCGATTACTGTTTACCGATCACCGGTCATCCTGCCGCCATCAACCTCGCCATACCCACCACGGCGTGCAGGGCTTCATCGCCGCCGGCGCCGCCGTCCATGCTGAGCTGCTGGGCCATCAGTTGGAGATGCACGCCCTCAACCTGTTCGACGATAGCCACCAGCGCGTCGAAGTCGTCAGGCAAGGGGGGCCTGCGTGGGGCGTGCTGCACGAAGCTCATGGCTAGTTGGCCCAACGAGTCGGGCAGCAGGTCGCCGCCGGTCTGAAAGAGCAGTACGGCGCCGGCCACGCAATGAGCCAGATGGGTTGACGGCTCGCTGCCTGCCGCCGCCATCTGGTTGGCCAGGTTGAGATGATGGGCAGCGCAGCGCAGCGGATCGCCTGCAGCATAGGCGCTGCGCAGGGCAAGCTGTTGGGTGCGAATCGGTGTGTCAGGCATAGCAACTCGTACTCTGTTGCCATATTCTAGCCGCGTTGCAGCCAGCGGGCAAACCCGGTTGATGCAGATGAGATCGGTCAGCGGGCGATTGACAATGCTTGGAGGCCAGTCTATAATTGTTGCCAGAGTGTTACCATCCTGGCAATTCGTCTGTTCGTGTTCTGTAGCAAGAAGGAGGAGGTTGATGAGGCTAGTCCTTGCCTTGCTTAGCTCGCTGCTGATCCTGCTGTTGGCGGCAGCCTGTACCGCGCCGCCGCCCACCGAGGAGCAGTTGCAGGCCTATGCCCAGTACGCCCAACTGCGCGCCACCGACGCTGCTGCCAGCGAAATCATCGCCGCGGCCAAGGCCACCGAGGCGGCCGCCGTGCAGCAAATCGCTCAGGCGACCGCGGCCGCGCTTCCACAGCCAGTTGTCATCACGGTCACCGCCACCCTGACGCCAACCCTTGTCGTCACCGCCACGATGCCGCTTACGGCCACCGGGGATGCCGTCGCTGCCACCGACCTGTTGACGGCCACGGTCGAGATTACGGCCACAGCCACGCCGACTCCGACAGCCATCGTGACAGCCACAGTGTCGCCGACGTCTACCCCGCGGGCCCTGGCCACGGTTGTGATCACACCGACGGCAACCAGCGCCGCCGTCGTCACCCCTGCAGCGACGCTTGCAGCCACCCCCACCCCAAAGCCCCCGGCAAGCCTGATCGAAACCTCGCCCTGGGCGGCTCTGTTGTCCGGCGCAGCGGGCCAGCCGATCACGGCTACCCTGGCCGCGCCGACGCCAACACTCGCGCCGGCCGGCCAACTGACCGTCACCTCCCAGCAGGCCAACCTGCGCGGCGGCCCTGGCATGGCCTTCGACGTACTGGCCACCGCGCGGCTGGGCGACGTGCTGGATGTTTACGGCAGCGACGCGACGCAGAGCTGGTGGCGCGTGTGCTGCGTCGATGGCAAGGCAGGCTGGGTCAGCCGCACCATCGTGCGCTTCCAAGGCGACGCCCAGTCCGTGCCAGTGGCCGGCCCCTTGCTGCCGGACGATCTGAGCGCGTCTTGGGCCATGCGCTGGGAATGCAACGGGCGAGGTTGCCAGCAGGATGTCTGCACCGGACAGAGCCAGGCTTCGGCGCTGCGGGCGAGCAGCGACCGCTGGCTGGAGGTGCAGCGTGATGCGACCTGGGACGACGGCTGCGGGGAACCTGAGGATTGGCTGACCCAGGTCGATCGCTACACGGGCCGCGAGCGCCAAAGCGCCAGCAACGCGCCGCTGTTCAACATCTGGGAGGGCGCCAACCCAGGGCCGGCCAGTCGCAGCGTCGAGCTCGCCGGCAGCACCCTGGCTCTTTGGTGTACCGAAACCCGGTCACAGGAAGTGACCCAAGCCGATGGCTGGACGGCAGCGTTCGAGGGTCAGGCCTGCTACGACACCCGATCGGGCGTCCTGGCGTTGATGCAGTACGTCAAGCGCTGGCTGTTCACCGGAACGGCCGACGGCCAGACCTTCGACCGTGAGTACTTCGGCGATTACGAGGTGATCCAGCAGGTTCTGCTAGGCACCAACGCGCCGTTGAGCGGAAGACAAGACTGAAAGGTCGCCAGACAAAAACAACCGGCCAGGTGTCGCACACCTGGCCGGTTGTTTTTACAAAGACAGCGGGGACTAGCCCTGGAAGGGCTCGCCGTCCACCCAGACCTGCACGTCGTCGAAGTAGGCGTTGACGTTCTCGGCCAATGGGCTAATCACCTGCAGGAAGATCATGATGCGGCCCTCAGGCCCGGCGATCACGGTATGCTCCAGCGGCAGCCACTGGCCGTGCCACGGACCGTTGACCCACTCGGCGTCCATGTCATCGCACTTGACGCCCAGCGCAGCCCATTCGTAGGTCAGCACGTTGCCGTTGTGCAGGCCGCCGTGGTCATAGAGCACGTACATGGTACGCACCTTGACCTCGGAGCCCGGCGGCACCTGGATCGTGCGCGAGACGCCAGCCTCGAAGGGCACCGACGCGGCGATCTTCATGGAGTAGCTGCCGTCGTAAGGGCTCTCGTCCTTGACGACCTTTTCGGCCGTGAGCACGACGCTGTCAGCGCCGCGGTAGGCATAGGCGCCCCAGAGGTGCGGGATCTGGCGCCAGGTGGTGCCGTAGAAGTTGTCGAAGGTCTCGAAGAAGGGGCCGGGGTTAGCGGAGTTCAACAGCTGGTTGCCATAGGCCCATTCGTTGCGGGCCGCAATGCCGGTGACGGCTGGGCCGTGGCCGACGATGGTGGGATGGTCGCGGCCGCGCGCTACCTCCTCGGCGTGGGCCATCTGCGCCGGCTCCGGCAGGGAGGGGATCATGTTGACCCAGGCCTGCAAGAGGGCGTTAGAGGGCGATTGCGTGGGAATCGGCAACCCGGCTGGGCTGGCCGGTCCGTGAGGTGTTGCTGGGACGATGGGGGTGAAATAGGCCTGCCAGGCGGACCAGTCGGACATCGGGGCATCGCCCGATGCGCTGGCCGCGCCGGTAGACACGGCTAGGAGAGCAACGATGACCAATAGTGTGAGAAGATGGTTCCGACGTCGTTCCATGGGTATCCTCCCTGCTGAACGAGTGTGGCTGCATTGCCACGATGACGAAACACGATTAACTGTATTATACGACCTGGACAGGCGTAAGTCAAGCGTTTTTTGAGAACAGAAAGATCAACGCTGCCCCGGCTAGCGCCACGGCCGTCCCTACCACCGCGCGCACGGTCACCCGCTCGCCGAAGAATAGCGCGCTGAGGGGAATCAGCAGGATAGGCGGCAGGGCCATCAGGGTGCTGGCGATGCCCACGGGCGCGGCCTGCACGGCGACCATGGACATCCACACGCCCAGAAACGGACCGGTCAGCGCGCCGCCGGCGATCAGCAACAGGGCGCGACGGTCGTGCAGGCGCTGCCACGTAGTGCGCACCCGACCCTGGATGCCAGCCAGCAGCCAGATGACGACCGTGGCTACCAGCATGCGCATCACCGTGGCCGAGAGGGGAGAGAAGTCGCCGCCCAGCCCCTGCCGGGCCAGCAGTAGGCCAAATGCCTGGCCCAGCGCGCCGCCCAGGGCCAGCAGTAGCCCCAGCTTGTACGTTGGACGGTCGGCGTCGCCGGCAAAGCCACGCACACCGTTGGCACGCCGGGGCTCGGCCACGACCCAGGCGATGCCGCCGATGGTCACGGCCATGGCCACAAGTTGGAGCGGCGCAAGCTGCTCGCCCCACCACAGCCAGGCTACGGCCGTGGTGATCACCGGCACCGAGGTCATGACCAACTGGGTGCGCCGCGGGCCGATCAGCACGTAGGCCTGAAAGAGCGCAGCGTCGCCCAGCACCAGGCCGACGATACCCGACAGCCCCAGCCAGAGCCAGCGCTGCGGCTCGGCCTGCAAGGGCCAAAGCTGCCCGGTGAGGACCAGATGGGCCAGGGAGAGGTAGAGCACCGCCATCACCAGCCGCGCCCGGTTGACCACCGGTGAGCTGACGCGGCGGCCGGCCAGCGTGAACTGGATGGAGGTGAACGACCAGAGAACGGAGGTAGCTAGCGCGGCCAGCTCACCCATGGGCGGCCTGATCTTCGGGCCTCGTGGGGGCCTGTCTGTGCCGGCTGCGCATCAGATCGAGCACACGCGGCATGGCGTCGGTGTAAAGGGGGTAGAGCAGCCGGTTGATGGGGAAATCCCAGGCGCCGATGTGGGGGGCAAACTGCGCGCCGAAGCCCTCTTTGAAGCGCCACACGCCCCACAGCGCGTCGTGCTCCTCCAACACGTCGGGCGCGCCCCACAGGTCGTAGGTGGCGCAGCCGCGACCAGCCGCCAGCCGCATAGCCTCCCACTGCAAGAGGTGGTTGGGCATCAGGTTGCGCTGCCGCTCGCTGGACGCCCCGTATAGATACCAGGCGGTCGCCCCGAAGCCAAAGAGGATCAGCCCGGCTACCGCGTCTCCCTCGACCTCGGCCAGCAGCAGAGACGCCCAGGGCGCTTCATCGTCGTCTGGCTGCATGAAACGCAGCCAGGTCTGCTGATAGTAGTCGCATGGGCGCACGATGAAGCCGTCGCGGCGGCCGGTCTCGGCGTAGAGCGCGTAGAACGTGGGCAGGTCGGCGGGGCTGCCGATACGCACCT
>JBFYTD010000508.1:0-2861 GCA_041300885.1 Anaerolineae bacterium
AGCGCGACTGCAAGGCTCTTTCCGTTAGTCTTTTGGGTCTACACGGCGCTGTGCGTTGTGTGGCTGCTGATCGGCCTGTTGCCGGCCATTCTGGCCGCCGGCGACCTCTCGTATCGCCAGATGCTAGCCGTGGCGCCCGATGCGCCTGGGCTGCGCAGTGTCTGGACCGGCCTCTATCTGTCCTCTCTGCGCGCCGAACCGCCGCTGGCGCTGTTCATGCAGTACGCCTTCAGCGCGCTCAACATTGCCCTGGGCATCGTGCTCTACCGTTCCCGACCGTGGGACTGGGTCGCCCGCCTGCTGGCTCTGGGTCTGGTCGGCACGGCCGCAATCTTTAACTTCCAGGCGCACAGCACGCTGGAGTTGATGGGATCCTTCGTCAACACCGTACACGAATTCCTGCACGTCTTCTCCGGCAGCATGTACCTGATCGCCCTGCTGATCTTTCCCGACGGCAAGCTGCCGCCCTGGCCCGTCCGGCAGTGGCATCCCCCGGCCGCCGCCAGCCGCATCTTTGGTCCCCTGGCTATCTTCGGCTTGTTGCTGTTCGGCTATATCCTGACGAGCATCGTGCATGGTGAGCCGGCCGGCTTTTTGTTCTTCTACGGCGTTGTCGTCCCATTGGTGGGCATCAGCGCCCAAGGATTTCGCCACATCGCCAGCAGCGGCCAGGAGCGCCGGCTCTCCAAGACGTTGATCCTGGCCCTGACGTTGAGCTTCGCAGTTTCGCTGACACTGGGTGTGGGCAATTGGCTGGCGTCGTCCGGTCCGCTGGAGCTGCCCTGGCAAACTCGGGATGCCCTCGAACGGCTGGCTTTCGTCGTCTTTCCCCTGTTGTTCGCGCTGCTGCCGCTCTCGTTGACCGGCATCGTGCTGCGCTACCGGCTGTGGGAGATCGACCTGGTCATCAACCGCAGCCTGGTCTATGGCGGCTTGACCGCGCTGATTGTATTGTTTTATGGATTGGCCGTCGGCGGGCTGGGTCTCACGCTGGGGGCGCAGGGTGGGATGACCGCAGCGGTGGCGGCGACCGTGCTGGTGGCCATCCTGTTTCAGCCGCTGCGTGCTGGCTTGCAGCGCGGGGTGAATCGGTTAATGTACGGCGAGCGCGACGATCCCATCGCCGTGCTGACGCGCCTGGGCCGGCAGTTGGAAGCCGCCGTCACCCCGGACGCGCTGCTGCCGGCCGTGGTTGAGACCGTGGCGCGGGCGCTGCGGCTGCCCTATGTGGCCATTGCCGTCAGCGAGGAGGGTCAGTCCACTTTGCTGGTGCAATACCCTGCCCCAGCAGCGTCGTGGCCGCAGAGCGCCGCCCGGAGCGACGACCTACCACCGCCTCACTCAGCCAGTTCGCCAGCGCCCTCGGCCGTCGTCTCGTTTCCGCTGACCAGCCAGGGTCGGCCTGTGGGCCAGTTGATCGTCGCGCGGCGCGCGCCCGACCAATCATTCAGCCTGGCCGACCGCCGCCTGCTGACCAGCGTCGCCCAGCGGGCCGGCGCGGCCGTCGAGACGGTGCGCCTGACTGCCGACCTGCAACGCGCCCGCGGGCGGCTGGTGCTGGCGCGCGAGGAGGAACGCCGCCGCCTGCGCCGCGATCTGCACGATGGCCTGGGGCCGCAACTGGCGACCCTGACCCTGCAAATGGACGCGGCCCGTAATCTGCTGGACAGCGACCCGCAGCAGGCCGGCCGCGTGCTGGCCGCGGTCAAGGCGCAGACGCAGGCGGCCATCGGCGACATCCGCCGCCTGGTCTACGAGCTGCGGCCGCCGGTGCTGGACCAACTGGGGCTGGTGGGAGCGCTGCAAGAGCAAGCTGTGCGCGCCGCCTCTGGCAGTCTGGCCGTGCAGGTAATTGCCCCGGACGACCTGCCGCCGTTGCCGGCCGCCGTCGAGGTGGCGGCCTATCGCATCGTCTCCGAGGCGCTGACCAACGTCGTGCGCCACAGCCAGGCCCGGCGCTGCGCCATCTGGCTCTGCCCAGACGACGCGCTGTACGTGGCCGTAGACGACGACGGCGTGGGCGTGCCCGACAGCATCCGCTCCGGCGTCGGCCTGGCCTCTATGCGCGAGCGTGCCGAAGAGCTGGGCGGCGCCCTGCGCATCGAGCGCCGGCCAGAGGGCGGCACGCGCGTGATTGCCCGGCTGCCGCTGTCGGCGTAACACGTAATGCGTAACACGTAACCCGGAATGTCTGCACGTTGAGAGAAGTTTCCGGTTACGAGTTACGCATCATTCCATCCTCTGACAAGAGCACGCATGGACCCCACCCACATCCTCCTCGCTGACGACCACACTCTGTTCCGCGATGGCCTGCGTTCGCTGCTGGCTACCGTGCCTGACTGTGCGGTGGTGGGCGAGGCGGCCACGGGCCAGGAGGCCATCGACCAGGCCGCGGCATTGCAGCCCGACGTGGTGCTGATGGACATCCAGATGCCGGGCGTCAACGGCATCGAGGCCACGCGGCGCATCGTCGCCGCCAGCCCGCACATCGGCGTGATCGTCGTCACCATGTTCGAGGACGACGACTCGGTCTTTGCGGCCATGCGGGCCGGCGCGAGGGGATATGTGCTGAAAGGCGCCGACCAGGAGGAGATGCTGCGCACCATTCAGGCCGTGGCGCGCGGCGAAGCGCTGTTCGGCCCGGCCATCGCCCGCCGGCTGATGGGCTACTTCGCTGCCCCCCGGCCGGCCGCGCAGGCTGCGCTCTTCCCTGAGTTGACCGAGCGGGAGCGGGAGGTGCTGGGGCTGATCGCGCAGGGCCACAACAACGAAGAGATCGCCCGCCGCCTGGTGCTCAGCCAGAAGACCGTGCGCAACCACGTCAGCAACATCTTCAGCAAGCTGCAGGTCGCCGACCGCGC